>CANRCU010000043.1 GCA_947629215.1 uncultured Clostridia bacterium | reverse complement strand
CGGGCTGTCGCATAGGCGTTTGCAGGGGCGGAAAAATCCTTAGTTTCAAAAACAGCGGCGAGGCTGCGGTCTATCCCACCCACAAAGAAATTTTGCTCATGCCGTCGGATAACTATGCTTAACGGGGGTGAGCTTATGATAAACGGGGTAATAGACGGTGTTTGCGAGGCTTTGAAAGCCGAATTTGAGGGTGTAGCCATATATACGGAAGCTGTGCCGCAAAATCTGAAACTGCCCGCCTTTTTTGTGTATGCAGCCGAGGGGACGAGGACATACAGATTCAGGGGAAAAAGGCACAAAGCCGAGATAAAAATAGGAATTGAGTATTTTACAGCCGAAAAAAACGAGAATGCCGAAGTAAGCGTCGTTCTTGAAAGGCTCTGCGGCTGTACGGAGTTTATTGTTGCCGACGGAAAGAAGCGAAGGGGCAGAAATGCGAAAACCGACACCCGAAGGTACGATACGGGTCGCAAAAACGAGAACAACAAAAAAACTCTTGTGTTTATCGTCGACTATGAATTTTTCTTTATTATCGACGAAAAAACCGAGCTTATGGAAGATTTGGAACTGATGCAAAAACTTGAATAAGGGGGTATTTTTATGGCATACGGAGGCGGTACTTTTACGGTACAAAACAAGGTCTTGCCGGGAACGTACATAAATTTTGTTTCGGGCAGGTACAGCGCCGATATTTTCGGCGACAGAGGCACGGCGGCTATTGCGCTGGAGCTGGACTGGGGCGAGGAAAACAAGATAATGACCGTCACAAGCGGCGATTTTCAAACAAATTCGCAGGCAGTGTTCGGTTACGATTATACAAGCGAAAAATTAAAGGGCTTGCGGGATATTTTCTTAAATGCAAAAACGCTTTATGTTTACAGGCTCAACGGCAACGGCGCAAAAAAAGCCGAAAACACATTTGCAACGGCTAAATTCGGCGGAACAAGGGGCAATGCCCTGAAAATAAGCATTGCCGAAAACGACGGCGGTTTCGATGTGACGACTTATCTTGAGGACATGGCGGTCGACAAACAGACGGTCACGGAGGCTTCGGAGCTTGAGGACAACGAATTTGTCGTTTTCAAAAAAGAAGCGGAGCTTTCCGAAACGGCGATGACTCCGCTTGAAGGCGGCGAAAACGGGAGCGTGAGCAATGCCGTACACAGCGCTTTTTTGGGGCTGTTGGAAAGCTATACTTTCAACGCTTTGGGCTTGGTGTCGACCGACGAGCAGCTCAAAAGCCTTTATGCTGCTTACACAAGGCGTTTGCGTGACGAAGTGGGGCTGAAATTTCAGACCGTGCTTTATGACTATGCGGCAGCCGACTATGAGGGAATTATTTCGGTAAAAAACAAATGCACCGATGACGAGCCTGCGCTTGTGTACTGGGTGACGGGCGCGGCTGCGGGCTGCGAGGTGAACAAGTCGAATTTAGCTAAAATTTATAACGGCGAATTTGAGGTCGAAGCCGACTTTACAAACGCCCAAGCCGAAGAGCTGATAAGGGACGGGCAGTTCGCTTTGCACCGTGTGAATGAGGACTTAAGGGTTTTGGCGGATATAAACACCCTTGTGACCACGAGCGACACCAAGGGTGACGATTTCAAACAAAACCAAACGATAAGGGTCTGCGACCAAATAGCTATGGATATTGCCGCAATATTCAACACAAGGTATCTTGGAACGGTGCCGAATGACAAGGCTGGGCGCGCGAGCTTGTGGAACGATATTGCAAAACACCATAGGCAGCTTGAAAGTCTGAGGGCGATAGAGGATTTTGATACCGAAATGCTTAGCGTTGAACAGGGGTCGACAAAAAGCAGCGTGGTCGTGAATGATGCGGTCATGCCGGTGAATGCGATGGCTGTTTTATATATGACGGTGACGGTCAACTAAATAATTCGCAAAAGTCCTAACGGACTTTTGCGAGGTTTTTTTACAAGGAATAAAGAGTTCGTGCCGACCAAAGGTCGGCGACTCTCTCTTTTCCTCGGACGGGCAAAGCTCGTCCTGCGGATCTTAGTCTGCGACGCTTAAGTTAGTTTGCAATATTAAGACTGGCTTTGACGATTTGAGTTAGTTATACGAATGAAGTTTTTGACGGTACGTAAGGACTTTTTCGACAACCAAAGGGGGTTATGATATGGCAAAAGTCACTATGAACGGCAGAGATGCCGTCAATGCCGAGCTTGCGGAATGTTATGTTACAATAGACGGCAAGAGATACAATTTTATGCAGGCTATCAAACTTGAAGCCAAAATGGAGAAAACCAAGGTCGAAGTGCCTATACTTGGCAAAACGGGCAGGGGAAACAAGGCGTCGGGCTGGAAAGGCACGGGGTCGGCGACTTTTCACTACAATACGTCGGTGTTTAGGGCGCTTATGAAAAAGTACAAAAACAACGGCAGGGATATTTATTTTGATATAGTCGTCACAAATGAGGACCCTACCTCAAATGCGGGCGCTCAGACGATAACGCTGATGGATTGTAATATAAATGATTCGATAATAGCTAAGTTTGACGCAAACGGCGGGTATCTGGACGAGAGTTTTGAGTTTACATTTGAGGATTGGGATATGCCGGAGGAGTTTGCGGAATTAAGCGGCATGATATAATAGTCGAAAAAGTCCTGACGGACTTTTTCGAGGTTTTTTCACAAGGAATAAAGAGTTCGTGCCGACCAAAGGTCGGCGACTCTCTCTTTTCCTCGGACGGGCAAAGCTCGTCCTGCGGATCTTAGTCTGCGACGCTTAAGTTAGTTTGCAAAATTGTAACTTACGGGGTTACCGAAAATTTGACTTGCAATTTTTTGTCAACTAACTTATGCCTGCTGAGCTAAGTCTGCGACGTTTAAGTTAGTTTGCAAAATTACAACTTACGGGGTTACCGAAAAAATAATTTATAATTTATTGTCAAGCAACTTTAATGTCGTAAGACTTTTATATTAAATGCATAAATAAAAGAGAGAACCCCTCCGTCGGCTGTGCCGACACCTCCCCTTACAGGGGAGGCTAATTAGCCGTTTACCATAGCCTCCCCTGAAAGGGGAGGTGGCACGAAGTGCCGGAGGGGTCTAAGGGTCTAAGGGAAGATGGGGAGGGGTAATGAGAGGTGATCATATGAACAGTCTGAAATTTTTTCTCAAAGACAACAAAACAAAGCGTGAAAACGTGAAATTTGCGCCCACAAAAAGTCTATGCGGCGAAAGCGGCGAACCCGTCGAGTGGATCATCCGACCCCTGACTTCAAGGGAAACCGAGGACATACGCGAAGAATGCATGCGTTATGCTCCGGGCAGCAAAAGACCGGAACTCAACTTAAAAAAATTTCTTGCAAAGCGAATGGCGGCTTCCGTTGTCGAACCGGATCTTTACAATGCCGCTTTGCAGGACAGTTACGGTGTCAAAACGCCCGAAGAGCTTATTTTCGCCATGATAGACGATCCCAAAGAATACTATGCCTTCGCCGCCTTTATCGAGGAGATGAGCGGCGGCTGTAATTTCCGTGAAAAGGTGGACGAGGCAAAAAACTGATAAACGGGGGCGACGCCGATTTTGTGTATGCGCATTACGCCCTGCACAAATTGGGGCTGTTGCCCTCGCAGCTTGCGGAAATGAGCGAAGGCGAGCGGGCTTTTGTCTATGCCAGCATCGACATCAAAGCAGGGGGGAAGTGAGATATGTTAGACGATATATATTTGATTTTGGCAGCCGAAACAAGCGTGATAAGCGGCTTTGACGGTATTGAAGGCGAGGAGGAGTTTTATTTTGGCGAAGAAGGCGAAAGCCCGACAGACCGTGTTTTGGATATTTTGAAAATTTTGTCGGGATATACGCAAAACACCGAAAATATTACAAATACAAAAAATATACAAAACACAAACAATGCCCCGAATACCCAAAATATCAAAAACAAGGCTGACAGCCGCTTTTTAAGCTCTGTTTTCAACGCCGTCGGCGACAGTCTTACAAGCCGCGTTTTAAATATGCAAACCGGTCTTTTGCAAAATAATACAGGCTACGAAAACGCCTATTTCAATTATCCGACCCAAAACGCCTATTCGGAGCTTGCCGACTTTTTTAATTTTGCCGAAAACGGCTGTTTTGCCCAAAACGCCTATTCGGAACTTGCCGCAAACGGCTATTTTACGGATAATAAAAACGCCTCTTTTATGCCCTTTACAACTAATTATCCGACCGAAAACGCCGTTTTTGCTCCGACGGAAAAAATATACAACGCAGAAAAAGCCACGCTTTTTGGGGACAACGCTTTTTACGAAAAACTTCTGTCTTTTACGGCAGAAACAGACAGCAACTTTTCGACCGAAACTCTGCATAACATAAGAGAGCATGCCGAAAAAGAAAACAATTTCACCACCGCCGAAATTCGTGTCGATATGGGCGGTATAACCAACAACTTAAGCCGTGACCAAGATGTGGAAGATTTTATGGAAATTTTCCGCCAAAGGCTTGAAGAAGCGCTTTACACGGCTGCCGAGGGGGTGCATTTGTGATGTATTATTTTTATATAAACGAGGTGCTTATGCCCGTCACTCCGTCCGAGATAGTGACCAGAGCGAAAAATAAAAACAGGGTACTCACACTTGCGGACGGTTCGGAATATAATCTGATAAAGCTGCCGGGGCTGAACGAAATAAGTTTCAAGCTGTTTTTGCCCATTGTGGGTTATCCCTTTGCGGTCTACGAATACAGCTTTTTAAGACCCGAATATTATATCGCCATGTTTGAGGGGCTGAAAAGCGAGAAAAAAGTATTTACTTTAAGAATTTTGAAAAACGGCAGCTCCGTAGGGCTTGAAAAAAGCTGTACTCTTGAGGAGATGACCGTTAAAGAAAGCGCCGAAAACGGCTCGGACTTTGTTGTCGAATTGGTCTTAAAAGAGTACACGCCGCAAAAGACGCTCTCTTACAGCACTATAACCGGTATAGGCAGCATGCTCATCACGGCTCAGCCCATACGCGCGACGCCCAAGACCGGCACGGTCAGACATACCGTCGCCGAGGGGGATACTCTCTGGGGCATAGCAAAACGGTATTACGGCAGCGGAACAAGGCATAGCGAAGTTTACTCCGCAAATTCCGAGGTCATAGAAAATACCGCAAAAGCCCACGGCAGGTCAAGCAGCTCGGGCGGTTGGTGGATATACCCCGGCGAGGTCCTGACGCTCAAAAATGCCGCAGGGGGTGACGCCTTATGACGATATTCTCAAACAAAAGGCTTGTATTGCTCTTGATAGCCTTTATTGCGGCGGATACGGGTTTCGGGCATCTGCGGGCGCTGCGAAAAGGCGGCTGGTCAAGCTCGAACGCCCGTTGGGGGCTTATAAGCAAACTGGTCGAGTTGGTTCTTGTGGCTTTGATGTATTTGTGCGAATGGTGTTTCGGCATAAGCGGCATTGCAAACGCAGCCATAATTTATTTTATTGTCTGCGAGGCTGCAAGCATTGCCGAAAACATAGGCGACTTGAACGGCGATATTCCAAAAGAATTGCCCGAAGCGTTGAAAGAATTTCGCGAGAATATAATTGCCCGAATAATTTCCAAAATAAAGGGGGTGAAAAAATGGAGATAAGAAAAATGCTGCTCACGCCCAACAAGTATTCAAGACCCTGCATACCGCTCAAAAAGGTAACAAAAATAGCCGTGCATTATGTCGGCAATGCGGGCAGTACAGCCCTTGGCAACCGCAATTATTTTGAGAGCCTGAAAAACGGCAACACCTATGCGAGCAGCCATTATATAATAGGTCTTGAAGGCGAGATCATACAGTGCATACCCGAGGACGAGATAGCCTATTGCACGAACCAAGCCAACACTTACAGCATAAGCATTGAAAACTGCCACCCCAAAGCGGACGGAAAATTCACCGAAAAGACACGAAAAAGCCTTATCGAGCTTTGCGCGGACTTATGCAAAAGATACGGGCTTGACTCGCTTAAAGATATAATACGTCATTACGATGTGACGGGCAAGGTCTGCCCCAAGTGTTGGGTGGACGACCCCGAGGATTTTATACGTTTCAAAAACGAAACAGCTGAATTTATGGAGGGTGTGGATATGGAAAAATTGAGAGAGCTTGAAAAACGAATAGAGGCTTTGGAAGCCGAAAAAGTTTTCAATACCGTCGAGGAAGTTCCCGAATGGGGCAGACCCACAATAGAAAAACTGCTCAAAAAGGGTTGGTTACAGGGCGACGGGGTGTGGCTGGATATGAGCTATACCCTTTTAAGACTGCTTGTCATCAACGACCGCGCGGGGCTTTACGATTAATCATACATCAGGTTGAAATACATACGGGGCGTTTCGCCCGAGTAAAGTTTCGCCATGCCAAGCGGAGTATTTCCGCCCGATGTGGCTGCGGTCATTTCGGGCAGCCCGAATTTTTTTGCGACAGCCGCAGCCAAAGCCGCTTTGTTTTCGCCCATAAGCTCCTGTATTTGGTCATTCCAACCGAAGGCGTAGGCGGTCTTGTTTCTTACGGCATAACCGCCGAGAGCGCGGAACATTTGAATTTGTTTTAGCCAGTATCCACGGCTGCGGACGGGGTGGGGCAGAGCCGAGAGCGAGTTTTCATACACCTCGTTCAAAAACCCGACGTCCGTCACGTCCTCAATCTCCCCGTCGTCTGCGGCATAGGTGTTTTTTTGTATGTAAAAAGCCTTTTGGTAGCCGAATTTTGCGTAAAAATCAAAAAGCCCCTCGTTTGCGGGGATAAGAAAAGACCCCGCAAAGCCGTTTTGCCTGTCAAGCTCAAAACTGCGCTCGAGCAATTCGCCCATTATGCCCAAGCCCCGATATTTCGGGTGGGTGGTCGCGCCGTAGATATAGGTGGACTTGCCGACTTCGGCTATTTCGTAGGGTATAGTCTGCGTCATTGCAATTATTTTATTGTTTTTGAGATACACAAGCGCCCTTTCAAATATATTCTCAAAGAAAAAGTCGTTGAAGGCGGCGTCCTCGCCGAAGGCAATATCCCAAAGTTTGCGTATTTCAGAAAGACGGCTTTTGTCGGCATAGGTTATCATGGCTTTACTCCCGTGGTACGGCGTTGTAATTTTCGGTGATAAATTCGGGGTAGTAGGATAGTTTCGATTTTCGCAGACCTTCTAAACCAAGGTCCTCTTCACGGTCTATATAGGTGTATTTGCCGAAATTGTTCAGCGCGAATTGTTGGTTTATCATCTGATAAGCGCCCGGAACGGACGCGTCCGCCTTCTCAAAATGTACGGTGAAGGTGTCCTTATAACTTTCCGAGCCGAGGGTGACCGCTATGGGTCTGCCGTCAAGCCTTAAAATACCGCCGACAATGCCAAGCGCTTGGCGGTTTTTCAGGGCTATGGACAGCGCGCAAGTTTCGCCGAGGAACTCACCCTCGTTCACATCGCACCAGTCAAGGTGATATTCAAAAAATTGAATTAGCGTCGTCAAGGGGTTCGTAACTCCAGTTGTCGTAAGTCAGCATAAACTTGTTTATGTGGTTTCGCTTGCCGTGAAGTTTTTTGCCCTTGAGATACATAAGTTTTTCGGCGAAATATATATAATCGC
The DNA here is from genome assembly GCA_947629215.1 of uncultured Clostridia bacterium. GTDB lineage: Bacteria > Bacillota > Clostridia > Lachnospirales > CAG-274 > RGIG4310. The sequence continues at coordinate 4,095 of CANRCU010000043.1, read as the reverse complement.
CCGTGTCACGGTCTTCAAAAAAATCAAAGTAGCCGGGCATAGCGCTTTCAAGCTTTTCTTTGTCCTCGGGCAGCAAAAGCATCAGCTCGAATTTCTGCCCGTGTTCCTCGGCATAGTCTTTAAGCTCGGCGACGGCTTTTGCAAAATCGCCTTCGCCTATGGGCGGGTAATAATAGTCCTTACCGTTCCCGTCCGAGCTTTTGATGAATAAAAACCCGTCGCGCTCGTCAAAAACCGTGTTGTAGTGGTTGCGCCAGATGAAAATATCCGTGAAACAGTATTCGCACATAAAATAATTTTTTTTGGTAAGATAGGTTTGGAATAACGGCCTGTCGGTCAATTTTATTTCTTTAAAATCCAACATATGAATACTCCTCGGCTCATTCAAGTTTTTATAGTAATTTCTTAAGCATATTTATATTATAAAAACTTTCCGCATTTGTCAAGCTGTATTTTGCGCGGGTTTTTTCTTCGGCACTTTCCTCAAATACCTAAAGCAATTTTTATACTCGTCATAGGCTTGGTCAAACTCGTCCTTTGTGGGCGTATATCCGCCGAAAGCGGTCTTTTCAAAAAGAACGAGCAGCTTTTCGGGCGCAATGCCCCTCGTTTCAAGCAAATATTTCCTTAGCATGATGACCGTATAAGCCGAATGGTCGCTCCCCGTTGAGAACTTCACAAGCCACAGCACATTTGCATACAGCATCAGCACCCTTTTTTCAACGGGCATAAACAACATCAGCGTTCTTAAAAATACCTCTCTTATGCGGTCAAAAAGCACAACAAAAATTATCAGCAGCGCAACTATTATAACAATAAAAAACCTGCTCAGCCAGAAAAGAAGATAGAACACAAAGCCTGCGTTCACATTCCCCGCGCCCGAGTTCATATCAAGATAATCCGAAACCGTCGGGTCAAAAGTCATCCAGCCCGTTCCGGGGATATATACCTCAACAAAGGCGTGAGCGTGACCTTCCCTTATTATCATATGCGTTGAGTCGGTGCGTTCAAAGGCGGCAAAGCCCTCCACATACCGCGCAGGCAGCCCGACCGCCCTTGCCATCAGCGTCATTGCCGTTGCGTAGGCTGCGCAATAGCCCGTTTTGCTCTCAAAAACAAAATAATCTATAGAGGTATCCCTCGGCTTGTATTCGGTGGAATATAAATAGCCGTTTTCCGAAAAATATTTCTCAAGAGCGACCGCCTTGTTGTAGTCGCTGTAATAACCGTCGGTTATCTGCCTTGCAAGAGCCGCAAGCCTTTGCGAAACGCCCGTTTGGTTGGTGTATCTTGCCAAAGCGTCGTTATAGTCGGCTTTCAGCCTTTCGGCGGCTTCCGTTTCCCGGCTTACATTCAGCAAAGTCATATAACCGTTGCCGCTTATGCCTAAGTCTTTCGCAAACTGCTTGAATTTTACGTCCATATCCATATATTCAAAGCTGTCGTTCAATATTTCGGTCTTTTCGCCCCAGTTGGTGGTGCGGTAGATAACGCCCCCGGGCGGATATTTCGAATATTCGAGCATATACCTTGCCACGTCGTCCGTTACGGTGCCGTAGGGCGCAGGCAGATAAGCCGAAGAAAAATCGTCGTCATAGACTTTCAGGTTTTTTATCGTGTAAAGATTCGGCAAATCGTATTTTTTGTATCTTTCGTAAAGAGAAGGGTCGGCGGAAATTACGGTCGACATATCGTTTAAAACATCGTCGGTCAGATATTCGGGGTTTTCGGTCGAATACGGGGATTCACGCCAGAAACTGAAAGCGTTCGCCTCCCAAATCTTACCGTTAAAATCGTTGAACACTTGCCGCCGCAGATAATAAATACTTTTACTGCCGTCGTCCTCAAGGTCGAAAAGCGGCGAATCGTTGAACCCAAAGCCCCCGTTTCTTGTGGAAGAGCTTCTTGAAAGCGTTTCATAACCGCTTGTTCCCGCGCCGTTGAATAAAAAGTTGTCAAAGTAATCGGCGTTTTTTTCAAGCTGCGAACGAAAGGTCGGCTTTTGCACGGTCATAGCGACAGCGCCCGTCACCGATATAAAAACGGCAAAACTTATAATATAAGCCTTGTCGACTTTTAAATTGCCCAAAACTTCCCTTTTTTTGGCAGGGTCGAGGCGGCGGTTGTGTACCACCACGGCGAAGAACATCGTCAATATAAGCGTTATGAGTATTTCGGGCATCTCGTCGCCTCGCTTGCCGTAGAGTACAAACGGGAAAAGCGTACACAACATAACACCGAGCGTGCGGTAGCGCACCTGAGTGTAATAATAGAGTATCGACGCCACAAAAAAGCCCCCGCCGATAAAAAGCGCATTAAGGTACATGGGCTGGTTTGTTTCAACGCCCTCTTCGCCGTAGAACCAGTCTATGGGGTTTGAGTGCGTGCCCGAATATGCGCCCCGAAACACCAGACGCAGACTGTAAGACATCACCGCTATGCACACAAAGGTGTATATCAGCGGACAGAGCGCCTTTGTAGCTTTTAACTTGTCAAAAAATAAAAACAGCAAAAACTGAGCCGCCAACGACAGCATCGTATAAGGCAGCGCCGCAGGCTCATGCAGTATGTATATTGTCGAATAACATATCGCAGCGCCCAAAAGAATAGGGCAGACAGCGCTGTTTATGCGGTTTTTCAAAAATTTGTTCATGGTCATTTCTCCGAGGACTTTATAAACTCAAAATCTTCCGTTATCACCCATTGTTCGGCGTCGGTTATATTCAACCCCGAATCCGCAGCCGAGATAATAAGCGCGTTCGGGTGCTTTGAGGCTATCTCCAAAGCCGACTGCGGGGCGTCCTTGCTTGCGGCAGTAAAACATATGGGCGTTTTGCCTGCGTTGATTATTTCGGTCGGCACAGGCGTTTTTGCGGCGCTTGGCGAATATGCCGAAAGAATTTCCTGAAGGCGGTAAACGTCGTTAAGCTCGTGTATCTCCGTTCCGAGCCACAGCCCCTCCGAGAGATAATAAAAAAATGCGTCACGCCCTTCGCGCACAAGCATCATAAACATAGCGAGCGCGCCTTCTATCACCCTGTCACGCACGGCGAGAGAACGCTCCGTTTCCTCTCCGACGGGGCAGTCCAGAAAGAACATCTGCCCCGTGCCTCTTATAACTTCGTCAAGCCTTATCATATATATATTTCGCTTAGACGACATCTTATAGTTGATACGCTTGATGGGGTCGCCTGGGATATACTCTCTGTGGTCGTAACCGGGCTGACCCGTCGGTATCTGCGAGCTTTCGTTCGACTCTTCCTCCTCGTCGTCGTCGCCTATAAAGCTGTTTGTGGTCTTCAGAAAATCCGTCTGCACAGCCGCGTCCGGTATATCGGGGTAAACAGCCACCTTAAATACCGTTTGTTCGGGGATTTGCACGGTAAAACCGAATATGCCCAGAAAATCGCTTATGCAGACCCTCTCTATCCTTATTTCGCCAAGACCGCTGTGTACGGCTTTCATAGGTATCTTTACGGTATTGACCGCCTTGCCCGCAGCCGCCGTCTTGTATAAGGGAACTTCGTCCATGGCAAAATGCGCGGAATGACCCGCCGTTATCTCGACCACGGGTACGGGCAGTATAAGCGTGTTGTAGAGCTTTACCACGCAATTTATCGTTTCGCCCTTCGCTGCGACGACATCGTCCGCAGAAATTTCAAATCTAAGACTTTTAAGGGCGGCAAGCGTGAGCAAAAGCGAGAGTATAAAACCGCATATCAACGCCGACGCCATAAAAATGCCGATAGTACCGTTTAGGTAGTACATCACCAGCAACGACACGACAATGCAGCCCGCATAGCTTAAAAGAGATGATATTGTATTCAGTAAGGGTTTCAACTTTAGCATATACTCACCTATTTGTGTCGAAAAATTTTACTTTTCACGTTTGATCATTTGAATAAATTACTGCAAAATAGCCTTTCCCGTAATGGGAAGAAAGACTGTCAAAAAAATTTCATTTGTAAAACTAACTTAAAGCGTCGCAGACTAATATCCGCAGGGCGAGCTTTGCCCGCCCGAGGAAAAGAGCAAGTCGCCGACCAACGGTCGGCACGAGCCTCTTTATTCATTGTAAAAAAACTGAATGAAATG
>CANRCU010000042.1 GCA_947629215.1 uncultured Clostridia bacterium | reverse complement strand
CGGATGTCTTGTCGGTTTTTTTCTTATGACGCTTATTAGCGGCTTTTTTACCTAAAAATTTTCGCATAAATTTTTACACTTTATCGGTATGAACATCGGCACATGGGTCACCTATACCGTTGCGGCGTTATGGTTATCGTTAACGACATCGGTATCTCTGAAAGCCGGGTTTGCAGCCTGCGCACTTCCGTTTATAGGTCTTGATATGCTAAAAATGATATTAGCCATATATCTTGGCAGCCAAATCAATAAGCGTCTTATCAATATACAAAAATAATTCGATCAATAACATTAGTACCCCGCATAAACATCATCTTTTTACAAAAATATTTTATTTTGATCAAATTTATATAGATTTTTATTCAAAAACATGATACAATAAAATATATATATATCTTTCAGGGGTTGCCGAATTATGGATAAAAAAGTTTTACAGGTACTGGAATTTAACAAAATTATAGAACAGCTCAAACGCTATACCGCCTCGCCGCTTGGCAAAAAAGCCGCCGACGAGCTTGTTCCGAGCGATGACATAGAATATATCAGGACAGCTCAGAGGGAAACCTCCGAGGCAGTCAGCATGATAATGAAAAAAGGTTCTTTGAACCTTGGCGGTCTGCACGATATAACACCGCAGCTAAAGCGTGTAAATATGGCAGGTGTTCTTTCCATAGAAGAACTTGAAGCCGTGCGTGATTTTCTGTACGCCTGCCGAAAGGCAAAAAATTATGCGGAAAGCGAGAGCAAAAACGATGTTTTTCCCACACTCGAACCCTACTTCGAACAAATAAATACCGTTCAAGAGCTTGAACGAGAACTTGACAAATGCATAGTTTCCGGAGAGATAGACGATGCCGCAAGCAACACCCTGCATGATATAAGGCGGCTCATACTCCGCTCAAACAGCAGCATTAAAGAGCAGCTTAACGGTATAATACATTCGCAAAGTTACAGGACCATGCTGCAAGACCCCGTTATAACAATAAGAAACGAGCGGTTTTGTGTTCCGGTAAAGCAGGAATACAAAAACTCTTTCCCCGGTATGATACACGACCAATCGGCAACAGGCGCGACCGTATTTATAGAGCCTATAAGTGTTGTCCAGCTCAACAACAAAATAAAAGACCTGCTTTCGCAGGAAAAAGCCGAAATAAACCGCATTTTGGCTTGCCTTTCGGACAGTGTGTATCAAAACAGGATACCCCTTGAAGCAAATATAGATATAATGGCTCATCTTGACTTTGTATTTGCCAAAGGCGAATTATCGGTCGCAATGAATGCTACCGAACCGATATTCAATACAAAGGGCTATATCAATATCAAAAAGGGCAGACATCCTCTACTTGATAAAGATAAAGTCGTACCGACAGACATTTATATAGGCGACACCTTCACTACCCTGCTTATCACAGGTCCGAATACAGGCGGCAAGACAGTCAGCCTTAAAACATTGGGGCTGTTTTCGCTTATGGGGCAGTCGGGGCTACACATCCCTGCATTCGACAATTCGGAACTTTCCGTTTTTGAGCATATATTTGCGGACATCGGCGATGAACAAAGCATTGAACAAAGCCTAAGCACATTTTCATCGCATATGAGCAACATTGTTTATATATTGGAACACATTACCGACAATTCGCTTGTGCTTATGGACGAATTGGGCGCAGGAACAGACCCCACGGAGGGCGCTGCGCTTGCAATATCCATAATAAAATATCTGAAAGCTCTCGGTGTGCGTACAGCCGTTACCACACATTACAGCGAATTGAAATTATATGCTCTCACCACCGACGGCATAGAAAATGCAGGCTGCGAATTTGATGTTGAAACTCTGCGCCCGACATATAAACTGCTGATAGGTATTCCCGGCAAAAGCAATGCATTTGCAATTTCTTCCCGCTTAGGTCTGCCCGACCATATCATAAATGATGCAAAGGAAGTCCTCAGCCATGAGGACATTAAATTTGAGGACATCCTTACCGATATGGAGATAAGCAAACGCAGCCTTATCGCCGAGCAGGAACGCGCCGAAAAATACAGACAACAAGCGCAGCAGCTCAAAACCGATATGGAAATTCAAAAACAAAAACTGCAAAAACAGCGTGAACGCATAATCACCGAGGCAAACGAGGAAGCAAGACGTATAATAAGCGATGCAAAGGACGAATCCGACGCAATAATCAAAGAAATACGCAAAATGCAGCGCGAGGGGATAGAAGGCAACACACTTGAAGAGCAGCGCCGCAAATTAAAAGAAAAAATGGACGCCATGAATAAAAAGCTTGCCGAAAAAAACAAGCCAAAGCATAAGATCCCCAAAAAGCTTGTACCCGGCGACAAAGTATATATACACAGTTTTGAACAAAGCGGTATTGTGCTTTCTCCGCCCGACAGCAGCGGTAATCTTACCGTCAAAGCGGGCATAATCAAAATGAAACTGAATATAGCCGATCTTTCTTTGGATAAGTCTGAGGATATTAACTATAACAAAACCGAAAAAAGCGGCAAAAAGGTTGCAAACAAATTCAAAAAATCTCAATATGTTTCGCCCGAAGTCGACCTGCGCGGTATGCAGGTAACGGAAGCGCTTGACAAGGTCGACAAATATCTTGACGATGCGGCGCTTGCGGGGCTTACACCCGTTACGATAATACACGGCAAAGGCACAGGCGCATTAAGAGCAGCCGTTACCGAGCATCTCAGAACACACCCACAAGTAAAAAGCTACCGTCTTGGCAATTACGGCGAAGGTGAATCCGGCGTAACGATCGTCGAATTAAAATAAATATCGTATTTAAGGAGGAAAAATTTTGAGCGAAAGAAGTAAGGTACTCATCGTCGACGATGATAAACATATAGCGGAGCTTATATCGCTTTATCTTAATAAAGAAGGCTACGAAACAAGGGAAGTCTATTCGGGAAAAGCTGCGATCGCCGCATTTAAGGAATATTCGCCCAATATAGTTTTATTGGATATTATGCTGCCCGAAATAGACGGCTATCAGGTCTGCCGCGAAATACGTCAGATAAGCAATATACCCATAATCATGCTCACGGCAAAAGGCGAGGTCTTTGACAAAGTACTCGGTCTTGAGTTAGGTGCGGATGACTATATAATAAAACCCTTTGACCCCAAAGAGCTCATAGCGCGTGTAAAAGCCGTTTTAAGGCGGTATGACAGCAAGCCTATCGAAGTTCCGAAACAAATAGTATTTCAGAACCTTAATATAAATCAATCCACCTACGTTGTCACCTATCACGATGTACCGCTGGAATTGCCGCCTAAAGAATTTGAGCTGCTCAATTTTCTTGCGCAGCACCCAAATCAGGTGTTTACACGCGAGCAGCTGCTTGATAAGATATGGGGCTATGAATTTATGGGCGATACACGCACAGTCGATGTGCATATAAAACGCCTCAGAGAAAAAATGCCCTACTCCGACAACTGGAGTATAAAAACAGTCTGGGGCGTAGGTTACAAATTTGAAACAAAATAATGTCTGTATGTGATGAATGTTGCAGAAATAACATCTATATTGACAAAAATAAATTTTATGTGTATAATTACAATGTAATTATTTACATGTTCTCCGCAAATATACTGAGAACAAAAATATTATTGACAGGAGGATAAAAACATGAAAAAACTTTGTACTCTTGCGTTGTCGACTATAGGTATAGCCGTTCTGGCAAGCTCTGTATCGGCAGCAGATAATGTTAAAATTTCGGTAAACGGCAGTTTTATTGACTTTACCGGGGATCAGCCGCCCATTATACAAAACGGCAGGACCCTTGTTCCGTTCCGTGCCGTATTTGAAAAGATAGGTGCAGTCGTAGACTGGAACGAATATACAAAAGTTTGTACCGCCTCATACAACGGCAAGACAGTCGGTATTGCCATCGACAATACAGCTGTTACCGTAAACGGCAAAATCATTGCGCAAAGCGATGTTCCCGCGCAGATAATAAATAACAGAACCATGGTGCCTGTGCGTGTTCTTTCCGAAAACCTTGGGTTAAATGTTGCATGGGATAACAAAACAAAGACAGTTTCCGTTAGAGTTGTTTCCGAAACTCCACAGCAGGATATAGGCGAAGAGAAAGCCGTGTCCATCGCCCTTGAAGATGCAGGCGTAGACGCTGCCGAGGCAATGATGCTGAATGTAAAACTTGACAGGGAATATTCGGGCAACGTATACGATGTGGAATTTCGTACACCGACTATGGAATATGACTATGAGATAGATGCCGCAACAGGGAAAATACTTTCCGTTGATAAAGATGCCGAAAGTATTCAGATAATCCCTGCGCCTGTTACACCGACCGTACCGCAAGAAAAACTTTCCGATGACGATGCCCTTCAGACAGCACTTAAAGATGCGGGTCTTGACAAAACTCAGGTCAGCAGGATAAAAGTTGAACGTGACTTTGACGATGGTATCGAAAAATATGAAGTTGAATTTGTTCTTGGCAGAACAGAATACAGCTATGAGATAAATGCCGCAACAGGCGATATTATAGGTAAAGAGATCGATAATGATTAAAAACTTAAACAATAGAGTTGTTGCAAAAACAAATTTTAAGTAACCTTGGCATAGTCAGACTGATAGCTACAGTGCAAGCTTTGCTTATCCACAGAAAACGACTATCGGGAAACATTAGGCTTTTTATTCTTTATAAAAAATATTACATTTGATCGACTAAATAAGACCCACTGTCCAATGATGTGGGTCTTATTTGTTGGATTAAATTCCTGCCTGATACAAAAGTTTTGTAAAAAACGTCGATTCTTGCTACTCAGTATATGCGGAGTACGAATATATTATTCTTCTATTATAATAAACGGTGTTAGGCGTCAAAGTGCAGATCTATATTATAAATCGGAAGGGGCTTGTCATATTGTAATAACTTCGGATGAAAATGAAAATTTGGAAGATGGAAAAATTTCATTTTATCGGTTAAGTAAGCGGGGCTGTTGCAGCCTCACCTACTGCCACCTCCACTTAAATTATAAATTCAGACTTGTTTACCATGCAGATTTTTCTTTATTTTTATAAAAATTGCCATGTTTTTGCCCGTTTCTCATATTAAATGCTACCGTTTTCCTATACTTAATGCAACTTTTACCACTGTTGCATTTACTTTGAGAATTTTCGTTTTTCTCGAAACCGTCGGTTATGAATACAAATATCATTTACTTCATATTATACCTGTGCCTGCCTTGATATTAAAATCAAATCCCCTTCGGCAAACCCTGTACCTATCCCTGCGCATGAAAGCAATTTATCTTTGAAACTGCCCTTTACAAGATAGGAACGTATCAAATTCTCAGCCGTGTCTTGTATTTCTTCCCACTCCATATCCGAGTGTTTTGTAATATTTATCTCTCCGAGTACCGTTTCCGCATTGCAAGCCCAATCGTCGTTTTCTGCATCAAATTTTGGGGTAATATCAACATATATCCGGTACATATCGTCATTTCCCTCGTGCAGTTCAAAATACACACCGCTGTTTTCCGACATTTCGGCATTACGCAGAAATCTGTCAAGCTGCCTGACGAATTGTACTTCCGGAGAAACGGTACTTTTGGTTTTCTTACGCTTAAATGTTTTGGTAAACACAAATTGCTCACCCGTTTTTTCATAGCCGTCTATTTTATCTTCATAAATAAGATAGCGATATAACCGCATCGGCGAACCTTCATATCCTGCCGGTACATCTTTGGAAGTATGGAATCTATTCGGAACATAATTATAATACAGACATTCGATAGGTTTGCTCTCTGCATAGGCATATTCCTCACCGAAAAGGAAAGTTTTTTCAATTGTATAAAAAGAAAGAATACGTCCCTGCGCATCATACCGAATACGATGCAGCCTGCTGTAAGGCATTGAGCCTTTTTCGTTCATATCTGCCGCCCAAATAAATTCTCCGTACTGGAAAAAGAAATAGGCATTTTGGATACCGAATTTATTCCCCGAGCGAAATGCTATCGGCTTACCGTCCGCATCATAAGAGATAATTTGGTAACTTTTCCCTTCGGGGATAGTCTTGACAATTCTTCCCTTTTTATGTCCGCCGATAACAATATGACGTACAAGGCTTGGGCAAATGATACCCAAATCATAACCCTGTGTTGTGATAACTTTTTTGGTAGCGCGCTGTTCGGCATCATGCAGGTAAGAACACAGCATATCGGCATAACGCAGGACCTCATCTCTGCATGCAAGTATTTCGTCAAATCGTGTAAACAGATTTTTTATAATAATTCCTCCCGAAAGTATTCAAATTGACTTTTTTACATATGTCGGCTCTTTCCAAAAATCGTAAGCATTTTGAAAGAACAGCTTATCTGCCATATTTTCCCCGAAAGTTTTCATTATTTCCGCATATAGTTTTTTCATATCAGCCATACATCCGATTCCCTTGGGTGTACAGGATATACCGTCAAAATCACAGCCGAGGCAAAGCGAATTTTCACAGCCCAGAAATAAAAAATGTTCAATGTGTTTTAAAATATCGACTGTTTTTACATCCTCACCCAAAAACGGCGGGTACAGATTTACACCTATGATACCGCCCGTATTTACTATTTCTTTTATTTGGCTGTCTTTCAGATTGCGTAAATGCCCGCATATCTCATAACAATTTGAGTGTGTTGCCGCTATCGGTTTTTCGGTTATTTCCACAGTGTCCCAAAAACCGCGCTCGTTAAGGTGTGAAACATCTATGACCATGTTCAGTTTGTTCATTCTGCGCACAATATCTTTCCCAAATTTCGTCAGACCCCCTTCGTCACCGCTGAGAGCGCCGCTGCCGAGTTTGTTCACCCTGTTCCAGGTAAGTGTGACAAGCCTGACCCCAAGCTCGTAAAATTCGTCAAGCATTTCTATACTTTCTATCGGTTCGCCACCCTCTATTGACAAGATAGCGTTTACCCTATTCTTTTCGGGGTTTGCAGAAAAATCTGTCAGATAATCGAGATATTTTATCTTCTGTCTATTATAAAAATCTATTGCCGATTTTGCATAAGAATATGCATTTTCAATATATTCGTCGTCTGTAAAAATTGCAAATATCTGGCACGGATATTCGTATTTCAATAACTGCAAAAGGCTGTTTTGCAAATCGTTATCATATAATTCTTTGCCGTCATTCATACACTTTGTAAGCGTATCGCAATGCAAATCAAACATTTTCAAAAAATCACCTCATTTTATGAATAAAAATAACGTCAGACAGGCACAATATAATTACAAAATAAAATTGGAGGTGCTTAAAATGCCTATTAACGAATCTATCAAATGCCGTGTGGACAGCTGCAAACACAATGACAAGCAATACTGTTCACTAAAGGATATAACAGTCGGCAGCGATGGCTGCGCCTGCGCGACTGACTGTTCCGAAACGGAATGCCGCAGTTTTGAACTTAATTGATATTGACTGATACTCATTTTTGATTTCCTCGGTTTATTTACAACAAGGCTCACGGCTGTATAACCGTGAGCTTTTGTTTATAAACAAATTTCTTGTAATGAACTATCTGTCTGTGAGCATTGATAAAGATATTCTGCCTTTTTTGACATCCACACTAAGTACTTTTACCTCAACAACATCGCCGACATGCACAACATCAAGCGGATGTCTGATGCGTCTGTTTGCCATTTGTGATATATGCACAAGTCCGTCCTGATGTACGCCTATATCCACGAATGCGCCAAAATCCAAAATACTGCGCACAGTACCCTTCATTATCATACCTTCCCGAAGATCTTCCATACCAAGCACATCGTTTCTCAATATCGGTGCAGGCATCTCATCCCGTGGGTCACGTCCGGGCTTTTCAAGCTCTTTTATTATATCGATAAGAGTAGGTTCGCCTATACCAATATCTTCCGCAAGTTTCTTTGTATCTTTTATTTTGCCCGACAGATCCAAGCCCTTTATGCCAATATCTGTTTTGGTACAGCCTATCTTTTCAAGCAGCGATTCCGCCGCAGGGTAACTTTCGGGGTGAACGCCCGTATTGTCAAGCAATTCGGTACCGTCGGTTATCCTTAAAAAGCCTGCGCACTGTTCAAAAGCCTTAGGACCGAGTTTTGCGACTTTTAAAAGCTGTTTTCTGTTTGTAAACGGACCGTTTTCCTCACGATAAGCGACTATATTTTTTGCCACCGCCGAAGATATACCCGAAATATAACAAAGCAGCGACGGAGATGCTGTATTCAAATCTATGCCGACACTGTTTACGCAGTCCTCCACAACGCCGCCCAAAGTTTCGCCAAGACGTTTCTGGTTCATATCATGCTGATACTGCCCTACCCCGATACTCTTTGGGTCTATTTTGACAAGCTCGGCAAGGGGATCTTGCAATCGTCTACCTATGGAAACTGCACTTCTGAGCGAAACATCAAAATCCGGAAATTCCTCCGAGCCAAGCTTTGACGCGGAATATACCGACGCTCCCGCCTCGTTTACTATAATATAATAAATTTTTTTATTCAGTTTTTTTATAAGATCGACGGCAAACTGCTCTGTTTCCCTTGATGCCGTACCGTTGCCGATGGCTATTATATCCACATTGTGCTTGTTTATCATAGCCGTGATTATTTTATTGGCAGCCTCGACCTTATTATACGGGGGTACGGGGTAAATGATACCCGTATCGAGTACTTTGCCGAAACCGTCTATAACAGCGACTTTGCAGCCGTTTCTGTAACCCGGGTCAAGCGCAAGCACCACTTTGCCTTTTATCGGCGCTTGTAAAAGCAGCTGGCGCAGATTTTCGCCGAAAACCTTTATTGCGCTTTCTTCCGCTTTTTCCGTAAGGTCATTTCTTACCTCACGTTCCACAGACGGCGCAATAAGCCGTTTATAGCTGTCGTCTATTACATCGGTTAAAAGTTTTTTCAGCTCGTCATTTTTTGTTACAATAATTTTAGTCTGTAATTTTTTATAAATCTCCTCTGTCGGTGCTTCAAGCGTGACCGAGAGAAAACCTTCTTTTTCACCGCGGTTTATGGCAAGCACACGATGACCGGCTATTTTTTGTACGGGTTCTCTGTAATCACTGTACATTTCATATACCGATTTTTCATCGTCTTTTGCAGCCTTTACAGCAATAATACCTCTATTTATTGTCAGATCTCTGATGATTTTCCGGTATTCCGCATTATCGGATATATATTCGGCAATAATATCCATAGCGCCTTCTATGGCTTGTTCGGCTGTGTCTACGCCCTTTTCGGCATTGACAAATTTTTCAGCCTCTTTATGTACATTGTCGGAAAGCTGCAATTGTATCAAACTTGCAAGCGGTTCAAGACCTTTTTCTTTTGCCACAGTTGCACGGGTACGGCGTTTGGGTCTGAAAGGTCTGTAAATATCTTCCAATTCAGAAAGAGTTTTTGCGTTTTCCAGCGCAATAACTATCTCATCACTCAAAGCGCCCTGTTCGTCGATAAGTTTTTTTGTCTGTTCGCATTTTTCATGCAAATTTCGCAAATAGAGCAATCTGTCATAAAGCTCTCTTAACACCCTGTCGTCAAGAGAGCCTGTTTTTTCTTTTCTGTAACGTGCAATGAAGGGAATGGTATTCCCCTCGTCAATAAGCTTTACAGTGTTTTCGGCTTGTGTACGCTTTAAGCCAAATTCCTGCTGCAAAGCGAGTATTTCATCGAACATAAATTTTCCTTCTTAATTTAAACTTTATTTGTAATTAACTATTGACGGATAGATGTCCCGTTCAATAAGATTTATTATACCGTAACTCGGTTCCGAACCGCCGCGCGGCACGGAGATACTGCCCGGATTCATAACAATAACACCGCTCACGTTTTCCATGTGCGGCATATGCGTATGACCGAAAAGGCAAATATCCGCGCCGACTTCAAGCGCACGGTAAACAACATTATCGGTCACACCGTACTTCACACCGTATCTGTGACCATGCGTAATAAATATCTTAACCCCCTCAAGATATACAATATCTTCCTCGGGAACAGAAATATCGCTGTCGCAGTTTCCGGAAACATTATAGACGGGCTTTCCGTAATGTTTTCTTATAAACTCTGCATCTTCCGTATTATCGCCAAGATGTATGATAATATCTATATCGTTTTGTATATCTTTCATCAATTTGACCACACGCCCCATACTGCGGTGTGTGTCGCTTAATATCAATACTCTCATGATCTATTTTATGTATATTTTTTTTAGTCTTTCCGCTACCGCTCTTAAAGCCTTCCCTCTATGGCTTATTTTGTTTTTTTCTTCCATTGAAAGCTCGGCTGTGGTTTTTTTCAGCTTAGGCACATAGAAGATAGGGTCATAGCCGAAACCGTTTTCACCCTTAGGCTCTTGGGCTATAACGCCCTCTATGGTTTCTTTGGCAATTATTGTATATTTTTTCGGTACCGCCGCAGCAACAGCACACACAAATCTTGCTGTCCGCTGAGAACCCCTTGCATCTTTCATTCTTTCAAGAATGACTTTATTCTTCTCGGTATATGGGGTATCTTCACCAAGATAACGCGACGAATATATACCCGGTTCTTTATTCAGATAGTCTATCTCAAGCCCCGAATCATCAGCCAAAACTACCATATCGCAGCTTTTCATTACCGTTTCGGCTTTTTTGATGGCATTGTCCTCAAAAGTTTCTCCGTCCTCGATTATTTCGGTATCTATACCCGCTTCGGTCATGGATATGACTTCAAATTCGTCCCCCAATATTTCTCTTATCTCTTTCAGCTTGTTTTCGTTTTTTGTAGCAAATACAACTTTCATAAGCCTAACACCTGCCTTTGGATTTCATTAAGTTTTTGGTTGCCGTGTCTTGCAAGCTCCAACAATTTGTTAAGTTCCGTGGTATCAAAAGTATTGTTTTCGCCCGTACCCTGCAATTCTATAAATCTGCCTTTATCGGTCATTACAACATTCATATCCACCTCGGCAGAGGAATCTTCGGTATAGCAAAGATCCAACGACGGCTGACCTGCTACTATGCCGACACTGACTGCCGATACAAAGTTTACTATCGGACTTTTTTCAAGTATGCCTTCTGCAACAAGTTTTTCGCAGGCAAGATATAAAGCCACAAAACCGCCCGTCACGGATGCGGTCCGTGTGCCGCCGTCCGCTTGTATGACATCACAGTCAACAATTATCGTCCTTTCGCCAAGGAGACTGAGATCCGCAGCCATTCTGAGTGAACGCCCTATAAGGCGTTGTATCTCAACGCCGCGGGCATTCTGCTTACCCCTTGATATATCACGCTTGTTCCTTGTGTTTGTTGCCCTTGGCAGCATTGCATATTCGGCTGTTATCCAGCCTTCCCCGCTCATTTTTTTAAACGGAGGAACATTATCCTCGACCGTTGCATTGCATATAACTTTTGTATTGCCCATTTCTATAAGCACCGAACCTTCGGGATGTATTATGTAATTTTTTGTTATCTTAACGGGACGCAGCTCGTCAAAGCCCCTGCCGTCCGCTCTTTTTCTTATTTCTGCACTCATATTTTTCCCTCCCTAAAACTATCTTATAATATTTTACCACAAACAGACCACAAATAAAAGTCATTTTTTTAATTTTTTGTAATTTAATTGTTGAGGTACAATAGATAGGTAACACTAAAAAAATAAAAAACAAGGTCCAACCTTTTAATGGTATAATTGAATTTGACAGAAAACAAAATACCAAAGGAGGACCTT
>CANRCU010000041.1 GCA_947629215.1 uncultured Clostridia bacterium | reverse complement strand
GACTTCCCGAAAAAGAGGGAGAGGCTGCTGTTGAAGAAAGCGCATATTCCGCTTTGGGACTTACCGCAGATATAGGAGAGAGCTTTACCGTTACGGTCGAGCAAAACGGAAAGCCGACAGAAAAAACCTTTACCCTATGCGGCAAAGTAGAAAGCTATCTGCATAAATGGCAGCGCCACGATACTACCAAAAAATCCTTTCAGTATCCGCCGCCGGTTATCCTGACAGCAAAAGAAGAGAACCTATCGCCAAGCTACATCAACATTATGTGTAGCCAGACGCCCGAAAACGGCGAATACTTCGGCGGAGAATACAGCGATACGCCGTACAGCAAGGACAGCTCAAGCGCTCAAGCGCAGATGAATTCGATAAATTATCTGACTGTCCCGTTAGCGGTATTTATTTTGCTGATTATGGTGCTGGGAATATACGGCGTATTGCAGTACATTATGAACGATTATGACAAATATATCCGACTGCTCGGCTGTATAGGTATGCCGCTTAAAAGGTGTATCCCCGTATATCTAATTATCGCGTTTGCAGCAATGCTCCTTACTTCCATTATCGGAACTGTTCTCGGAATATTTATAAGCTTTCTTTTCAGTCGGGTTTTGTCGGCTGTGCTGTTAGGGCAAGAAACGGTCTTTGCGTATAATTCGGTTTATGCCGTAATAGGATGCGTGATATGTTCGTTGGTAATATTCTCGGTTTTTACCATATCAATAATGAAATATTATCTGAAGAAGAAAAACAAAACCACAGCTAAAAAGTGCACTAAACCAAGGAAAAGCCCCTCAAAAGCGTCGGATACATCATTTTATAAAATGTGGAAGAGAGCACAAAGCAAAAAATATTTCTCACAAAGATTTTTATCGGGCGCTTTGGTATTTTCCTGTATAATTATCGGAGGGATAGGACTTTTTCTTTCTCAGTCGGTGATAATGAACACCAACAGATTGGCGGTAGAGTATGGAGAAAATTCGGGTGTGGATTTTCAATTATATGTTGCAGGCGGAATGTTAAATTATTCGTCCTATGAAATAAATATTCCTGAGGGTTCCGGAATTTCTCAGGAAAATTTAAAAGAATTAAGTGTAGATGACAATATTAAGATTATCAGCGCGTCGATCGGAGCTAATATGGGAAGCTATATATTTTATGACCCGTTGTCCGATAACAAATCACTTGATGAATATGTAAAATACAACGATTTTTTGACAGAAGAAACCACCCCTACCCTTAAATATGCGTTAAACGCAGCAGGCGGGGACGAAAACGACTATTTACTGACAGATTCAAATATATGTGCGGTAACTTATGAAACACTTAAAAACGAATACGGTGTTTCGCAAATTGACAGAAGAGCATTTGAAAGCGGCATGATGATAGCCGCGCCTGCTAAATATTTCAATATTGGAGATAAAGTGACGATACTCACGGTAAGCAGCACGGATCCGCAAAAGAGCGCGGACGATCCAAGTAAATATCTGTTTCACAAATGTGACGTGACCGTGGGAGCCGTTATTGAAGATTTTCCTGTTTATGTTCTTTCCGTTGCTCATTTGTCCAAGATCCATCCAAATGCAAAGTTCAGCTCCGTCGAGCTTGCTATCTCGGACTTAAACGATGAACAAGCTGTAAATAATGCCGAGCAGAAAGTAGAATCGATTGTTTCAAGATCTCAGTTCACTTCAATGGACAACATTATCGAACAGCGCAAAGAGTTCCAAAACGCTTTAAGAGCAAGCGCTTTAAATTTCGGCATAGTGATATGTATTTTTGAAATACTCTCAATCACAGCTCTGATGATATCTACAAAGCTTAAAGTCAAGGCGGATATAAACAGTCTTACCCTTTTAAAAGAAATAGGAGCAAGCCCAGCACAGCTTGTAAGGCTGTCGGCATTATCAAATATGAAGCTTGTATTATTCGCGGGAGGAGCCGCCTCTATTCTTACGGCGCTGCTGTCCGTTGAAGAAACGGTTAGAAATTTTTTCTTGCCGTATTCGGGTCTGACCGTGTGCTGCATAACGCTGTCCGTTTCTCTGACGGCGCTCACAGCAATACTAAGCTATAAAATGTCGAAACGGGAAATAATAAAAACCATAAATATAAATAAGCATGAATTATAACTGTGACTGGAAAAATGTATCGTGGTGGCTGAACGACGGCACTCTTAAATATGATGATGGAAACGATGCGCTATATTTTGATACCGACGCCGAATATGCGCATTGTAGCGCCACGGTAACCGTGCCGGACGGCAAAGAAGGTGTGGAGTGCGTGTTTGTTGCCGGAAACGCCTCTCCTCCCGGCGTGACAAGCGGAAAATTTGAGCTTACCTTTTACGATGAAAATGACACAAAACTTAACAGCACGGAAGTCCTTGTGAAAGATAAAGACGAGTTTTACCGCTACACCTCAGCCGGCACAGATGGTGCCGTTGTTATGCCTGGCAGAACGAAATATATTAAATTTTCAATAGAAACTCACAAGGGCAAAAGGAACTATCGATATTGTTTTTCTAACGTGCCATATTCAATAGTTTGTCGATAACATAAGTGTAGAATTTGTTAACCGTTGCAGCGAAGACTCGGTTTGCCGAGCTATCGTTTGTACACACACCATAATTAAACCCATCATATATTTTGTAGCATACTTTCGTATGTTTTATAGGCTGATTTTCAAAGTAAAAATCAGTTTTGAAAAAAATTCTACCGAAAATGTTGACAAACTGTTGGTTTTATATTATAATGGCAATATAACTGATGTAATACTTTTGCGATACAGTTGATTTGCATTGCGCAAATCGGCTGTTTTGCTTTTTATAAACTTTTTTCACTAATAAGATAATCGAAAAAAGTCAAGACTGCTTGAAAGATCCGGAAAACAATGTTCCGAATTAATAAGCAGCCTTGACTTTATTTCTATTATAATGTTCTAAAAAGCAACCGTTTTTTTCGATAATAAAGCAGTACCGTGCTTCAATATTGATCCTCAGTATGTTGTCTACCTTTCGCTATCATATAAATCACATACGCATACATCTTCCGGAAAGCACACCAAAATCCCTTATCCACTTACTTGCGCGTATTTCTGCGTCTGTCCATCGATCCTGCACCAATGCACCTTCCGTCCCCTCTAAATGCTTTGGATAGGAATATACGCCGAAATCAAATACATCCTTACTTACCATTCTGACAATTTCGCCATTTTTAGATGTGTATTCTGCGTCATAGTAGCCATCTACCCCGGCTTCGCCACCGCGAGCTTTGACATCTTTGTAAACCTTTGTTAAGTGCCATTCGGCTTCAGCTTTTTTCGCTCTTCCTCTTCTATTCGGTTTCTTCCTTTATTTTTTCAGCTATTCTTTGAAGTTCCGAAATGTATTTAGAGATTTCGGAAACAACAGCGTCTTGGAATTTTGGAAGGAAAGTTACTTTTCGATAAACTATGCCGATGTAATCCCTGTTTCGCCGTTTTGTCCAATCTTCATCCTCGACTGAACAGTCGAGCAAACATTGCCGAATATCGTATTCGGTTTCTTTGCTCTTATTTTGATTAAATATCCATTGTATACATTCATAACCGATACTGTATTCGTCATATGGAACGGTGTGGAAATCAATCGTTTCCAATCCGGAATAACTTAAAATTTGCGGATTTCTTACTTCCTTTTTGAGCGATTCTAATATCTGAATTGCTGTGGATATATCATAATCGTACAAACGCATCTCTCCGCCGAATATTTTTATTTTTATCTCGCGTGTCATATCTGTCTCCTTTACGCTTTTTTGTCAAGCATACATTATTACATTTTATACTTATATATCAAATCAATATATTAGATATGTCAATGTTATTTGTATAAAAATAAAAATTTTTGGATTTCCTCTTGACATTTTCCAGAATATAGTATAATATAATAGTGGTCGTTTAAGTTTACATTTGCGTTATGTTATGCAATATGTAGAGAGATATGAATTAGAACCAGAAAACAATCAGTTTGCGTAAAAGCACTGGTTGTTTTTTGGTTCTTGAAACTTCTGATATTGACTTTTGAAAAATAATAAGTATAATAAAGATTAAGGTTGATATTCAAAGAAAATATCGGCTATTATGTTTAATATTACCACAGGCGCCACAAATCCCTCTAACTATTTGTGACGCTCTTACAAACATATGTGCGAATTGTTAGCATCATAAAACAGCTGATTTTCAAAGAAAGAATCGACTGTGTGTTGCATCAAAAAAGTCGGCTTCAAAAAAGCCGACTTTTTTCATATATATGTTGACAAAACAGGAAAAGTTGTATATAATATAAATGCCAATGATGTTATAATTTCTTTGTTTCAAGGCGGGAGCGAAAAAAGCGTGTTCCCGCCTTAATACTTATACAGGAGGTTATGCTTTTGTAAAATAGTAATGCACTCTGTCTTTTGGAAGCGGTTTATAATCCTCAGATAGATTCTCCAAAAAACGTACAGAGATTGTTTCATCTATGATTTCCATGCAGCGATAGGATAATTTTTTAATGTACTCATATAATTCTTCTATTTCTGCGCTGTTATCCTTATCAACAGGTTTTCTTTCTGTGAGAACCTTTTTCGCTTCAAGCTCAGCTCGTAGCAACACTTCATTCAGCGCTGCATTAATTATTTTTAATTCTGCACGTGTAACAGAGATATTTACCACCATATCATTGGCTTTATCAGATCCATTTATAAATAGTTGAGCATTGGACTGTTTTTTGCGCCTGGCACTATTTATATAATATTCAACCGCATATCTCGATTTGTCCATAATTATTGCAATGTCATCCAGACTATTTCCTTCTGTCCACAGCTTATACGACCTTCTCTCGGTGAAGGTCAGCATCTCCGGCTCTGTCGTTGATTTACACTCTTTCATTATAATAGCTCCTCTCATTCTAAATTTCGTCTATTCTATCACAATCAGCCGGAATGATTTTGACTCATGTAAAAAAATGACGTTAGGATGTTTATATTTGTACCTAATGCATCGTTATCTTAAAATGAAAATTTCATTAAAATATGAATTTCATCGATTTATTTCGACTGTTTATTACATACAGATTACAGATTTTTACAATAAAAATAATATTAAGTTTAGCATTGATATAATATAGTTGCTACACATATTTTCTTTTTTACTCCTAAGATAGTGTCGATTTGCTTGACGACTATCCCCCATTTTTACAGCAGATAGGCAGAACCATTGAGTGGTGGGGTTTGGACGATAACTTATCAATATCTGCCTATCTGCAATTTATGCAGATTGCAATGACATCTGATTTCTTGACAAATGGATCTGACCAGTACCGTGAATCGAACGAATTCTGGGTATTATCTCCTAAAACAAAATAACAGTTTTCGGGAACGGTAATTAGAGAAGATTCGCGATCGGGCTTTTTTATCTTATCTGAATAAACCAATTTGTCGAAATCTATTTGCTCTCCGGTTACAGCAGCTACTCTCTTGACTAAAATCGAATCGTTATGCTTAAAAATGATTACGTCACCTTTCTTGGGAACGCAAAATATTCTTGTTCCGATAATAGCGCTTCCGATTTTTATAGTCGGCGACATTGATTCGGACGGAACATACCCGATAAAAATCACAAAATTTAATATAAATAAGGCGGCAGCGGTAACAGCTACCGGCACAACCCATATCGGTTTAATTTTATGCGATTTCATACATTTTTTCATATCCTTTCTTTACAGAAAAAGGCACTTTGAGGCTTTATACTTCAAAGTGCCTTTTATCATGCGCTGATCAACTGTTGTATATCTTCTCGGCTGCGTAAATATTTTCTGGCTTTTGATATAACAGCTGATATTTGCTTGTCGGTAGAATTATACATTCTTCCTATTTCCCGACAGGTGTATCCTTGACTCATCATAATAATAGATTCTATTCCTTTAACGATGCAGGGAGATGCAGAACGCTTTGCCGAATCCAAAGCTGCGGATATATCAATTTTAAGCTCTGAAGAGGGTTCTGCGGTCTGTGCCTGAATATCTTCCTCAATCGTTTCGGTTCGCTGCCTTTTGTTCGAGTATATCAACGCGTCGCATATCTCATTCCATATGATTCTGTATGCATAGGTTGAAAAAGTGCCGCCCTTGTCTGTATACGCTGATTTGCATAGTCCAATACAGCCTATTTGAAACAGATCATCGTAAGTATAAATCCCGATTTGACTCCGGAACTTTAATTTATCTTTAATGACTTTATGAACCAAGCCAAGATTGTCTTCCACTAATTTTTGCTGTTGAGCCGTCAATTTCATTTATCTCACCAACTTTCTTTAAGCCGGATTCCGAGCTTTTCCATTCTTTTTCATATTTCTTTCCAGCACCAGTTTGCTTTGCTTTATAACTTCACGACAGTAATATTCGCCAAGATATCCTATATGAGCCTGCGAAATCGGAGAATCAATCAGATATGCAAGCCACGAATATGCTTCGTCTTTACTCATAATTCCCGTTTTATACAGCTTGTCGAAATACTGATGTGCAGTACGCCTTAATGACCTGAGGTTACGGTTCGCCAATGTCCCGACAGGAATATTCGTACCCTCATGAACACGAACATAAGCGTCACATTCCGGATATCGCGAACATACATACATCATTCGATCTTTATGATCGTGATATATATCATCTGCTTTTCGGTATACTACTGTAGCTCCACAATATGGGCAGCGCATACTCATCGGATTTTTGGATTTTTTATTTTTCTTCATTATATCACCTCCTGTAACGGTTAGCATTCAAGCGTTTCCATTATAATTTGCTTAGGCAAAAAGTTGTAGCAATAATAGCTTGAACTAAAAGTAATTTTATTATTGATCACTCCATTATTGAAAAATTTCATTCGCTTGTCAAACATAAGCAGCTGTAAGTCCTTGTCTTTGAACAATTGCTTTGGTGCCGCGTCGTTTAACCATGTATTACTCATTAGAATTGCAAATGGCTTATCGAAGCTTAATGCTCGCTCAAAGATCTTACGTTTGTTTGTAAATGGCGGGTTGCTGACAATGCAATCCCAATGCTCATCAGGTTCAAATAAATAAAAATCGTTTCCGCTGTCTATATGAGTAAAAATCACCTTGTTTCCGTTATCTGTAATTTGTTTAACGAATTGGCTATACCATTTGTCAAACGGACACCATACTACAGCATCTTTGGGGACGTATTTTATGATTGGCTTTACCCCATAATCCAATGTCATACATTCGTCGTTACCCCCTTTACTGTATAAAACAGCATTGCTTTTTATATTTTTATCTTTCATTGAGTTCTCCTATTTTTTCACTCAAAAAAACATTTTCCATTTTTGATGCTGATAAAAATTAAAAGAAAAAAGCCGGAAGAACTGCAAAAAACAAACAGAACCACTATGCTGGAGTTATGTGTCTCATCCAGCAATCGACTCTGCGGAATTTGCAGCCTTCCGGCTGATAATATTCAATTGACTTGCGTTATTAAGATCACTCTGTGCGCGACCTGTAACGATTGATTTGTTAAACATTAACTATGGAACCGAAAGCCTGAACGCAAGTCTCTTCCACGATTTAATTATAACAAATCCAAATCTATTTGTCAAGCGATAATGTGATATTTTTTCTCTTTAAGTTTTTAATTAATAACGCACATTAAATCAATCGTCTTCTGATTCGTCAGGCTCGTCTTCATAATCATCATAATCGTCATCCTCATCGTCGTCCTCGTCCTCATCATCATAATATCTGTAATATCGTTTGCTGCTGTTTCTATGGTTTTGGACATAGCGCAGCAAAACAAGTCCTCCAGCAGCAGCGATCATTCCGCCTATAAATAATATAATATGCAGTATCGGTATATCTCCGATTTCTGTATCGCTGTCACCGGGGGTCTCTCCTTCGGATGAGATCTCCTCTGAAGATTCTGGCGAAGTTATTTCAGACGGATTTGCCGTTGAAACTCCAGGAGCAGGTTCTTCTGTTATGGATTTTTTTTCAGAAATCGATTTGTCTGTTGTGGAAGAGACTTGCGAGTCAGACGCAGCAGCATTCGGCTTAGATGCAACACGAGTTAAGACATATGACTTGCTGCCGCCTATTTCTAACTTTACGATTCCGTTTTTGTCTGCGGTTATAATGTTAGGATAAATGCCAGCGTCGGTTTTAAGCTGAAATCCGACACCGGCTAAATCATTTCCTAACTGGATCTCCAACTGCTCAGCTTGAATGACCTGAGCTTCTGAACCGTTGGTTCCCTGAGCCGCAGCTGAGGCCGATATGCCCATTGTCATAGAACAGGCCATCAGTCCCAGCATGGCTATTAGTGATATTTTATGTTTAATACGCATTGGTATACCTCCTAAATTAACAGCACTTTAGGTGCGGTTACTTTTGCTGTCCTTTCTTGCGTCCGCTGAAGAATGTTATTACAGCCAAAACGGCGCCGGATACTGCGAGAATTATCCAAAGCCACAGATTTATATTGTAGCCCGTATTAGGCGGCGTATCTACTGTGATTTTATCATTGTGGACATTTACGACAATCGTTTCATCCGCAATAACTTCAACCGTTATAGGATCCGAGATTATGTAGCTTTCGCTTACATCGTTTTTAATTTCAGTAACCACGTATTCGCCTATCCTGAGATCCTCGATCAAGATCTCTCCGGTATCCGGTGTTTTGAATGTCTGTTCATACCCGTATGGTCCGGTCACTCTGAATTCAAATCCGTCTTTCCGCCCATCGGATGATGTCTTAACGATCTTGAGAGAGCCTTTTTTGGATTGATTCATAAATCCGACTCCGGCTTCATTTTCAACATCGTAGGTTTTTCCGTCGGTGTCAATGAAAATATAATAAGCATTTTCGTCAATAACGAATCCCTCCGGAGCGGTTTTTTCTTTTACAAACACGCCTCCAAATTGTATATCAGTCATCTCATAGACGCCTTTGAATGTTTCTTCCATCAAACCTATCAATTCGTCATCGCCGTCGAATTCCTTGTTCTCGTTCGTGTCACGATATACCTCAAATTCAGCGCCGGTGAGTTTATTTTCCGGAAAATCCGCATCATATTTTGTAAGGCTCAGATTGCCGCGAATGAAATTGTTGGTTATCTTTATTTCGACAATCTCGGCATCGTTTAATACGGCAATGTGGAACAAAGCGTCACATAGGACAAATCCCTCCGGCTGTGCTATTTCACGCACTATCCATTCGCCATAAGGAATATCGGAAAACTCAAAGCTGCCGTCATCCGAAGTAACGACTGTTAAGAGGGCGTTCTCTTCATTGAATTCTTCACAATCATTCTTGAAAAGACCTATTGTTGCGCCGCCGAGAGGCACATCCGTTTCGTCAACCTTTATACCCTTTATGTCGCCCCGCTTGATTTTATTTTCAACGGGAGTCCCATCGTTAGGTTTAATTTCTATAACCGGTTCATCCTGATCGCCATATTTGAATTCAAACGGGTAAACATCCGAAATCAGAACATAATGATCATCTGTTTCAAGCTCTCTTAAATAGTATTTACCGAACGGAAGGTCGGTGCTTACGCTTATCGTGTCGTCATCGCTAATCGATATTCTTTCTATCATTCCGTCTTTTGGTATAACGCTGCCGTCAGCAGCACGAATATCCTCTTCGGCAAACAGACCAAACACTACAGAATTTATTTCACCGTTTGTTCCTATTCCGAACAGCTCATCCGTTTCAAATAATTTTGTCATTGAAACCGAAACCTTTTGCCGCTCATTATAACACTCAGATGTAACATCAGTAACGGCTATCTCCTGCCCTGCATAGGTAATATCCACTTCGATAGGCTGATCGTTGATAACAGTTCCGTATGGTGATTTGACCTCGACAATATTGTATCTGCCTAAGAAAAGCTCTTTGCTTGAAGCAAATCCGTCGCTGTTTGTTTCTATACTATCGACTACGCTGTCAGCTTTATAACGCAGCGTACCGTCAGGCGTGTATATATCTTCTCCGGCTACTATGTCATAAACGGCGCCCTGAAGCCCCGTGTTGGCATATACAGGCTGATAAATATCGTCCGTTACAGAAACCTCGGAAAATATTTCTCCGGTCTTTTTTACCTTAATAATTCCTTTTTGGACTTTATCTGCCTTTTTAACTTTTACAACAGTAATGCCGTCTTCTTCGACTGCTGTTTCTTCGTTTATATCAAAATAAACGGGTTCGTCATCAAGTACATATCCGTATGGCGCCGCCACTTCGACTATATAATAACCGTTGCCATACTCAAGTGCTTCTGGCGTTACAATTTCGCCTGAATTGCTGGTATAGAATGTATCGATTGTCGTAACCTCAGGATATGTATATGTTTGCGTTATTTTGGTCCCATCGGGTTTGAAAATCTGAAATCCCGCACCTGCATACGGAATCGTTTTTCCGGTTTGTGCATCATATTTTGTGATTTTCAAATGGGATTTGAAATCGGAATTGTTTAAGATATAACGGTAAGTCTTGTTATCATCTGATATAAAGACTTCAAAATCCTTAATTTTATCTCTTCCTTCCCAACCTGATACCTGATGAACTATATAGACGCCATATGGCAGCAGCTTGGTTTCCGCAAATCCGTTTTCATCGCAGGTCAGAACGTCTTTCTCTGTATTTTTTGCTTTTTCATACGAACCTGCGGACTTCAGATATACATTAAACACCGCACCGGCTTCGGGTGTTTCTATCCCCGTTTCCCCGTTATCGGTGTGTTTTACAATTGATATTTTGCCCTTTTCGACAGACTCTTTTACATTAAGGCTGCTCGAATTATATTCTAATGTGTACATTTCGGGCTTTGAACCCACCACAGCATATGTGGATTCGTTAAGAAGATAACCTTCACTTGGACTTATTTCCTTTACAGTCCAGTTGTATCCGCATACATAATAATCAGTCGTAAACGATCCGTTTGCATCTGTAGTGTAGCTGTCTACAAGCTTGTCACCTTGATATATACCGTAAACAGCTCCCGCCAGCGAGGCATCACCCTGAGCTTTCTCGGTTTCCGCGTCAGTTTTATGAACGGTAACCCGAAATTTCTTCAGAACATTTGTAAACTTGACTTTTGATACTTTTGCCCATTGTATAGGTACAGTCTGATCCTTCGGTACAACATAACGTGCATCGGTATTCACTTCTTCTATCGTATACGGGCTGCTTCCGGATATAAGGACATCTTCAAATGTCGCGATTCCGTCGCTGTTGGTTACAGCATATTCATCCACCTTATTTCCCGATAAGGATGTTCCAAAAAGATGAAATTTAACGCCCTCATTCATTCCGTCTTCAGAGTCTTTGGTAACCTGAAGGTCGCCGCGTTTTAAGGTGTTATTGAAAGTTACCGTTGCAGTTTGACCGCTAACGATTGTAACTTTTTTAGATTCCTGCGGTTGATACCTGTCTATAGATTGCTCGGTTACAGTATATATGCCCGGATTAATGTCAGCTATATCAATAACGCCTTTAGAATCTGTTTTCTTGGTTACGTTATAACCGCCATCTCCTGTAATAGTAAAACTTATACCTTCAACTTTGCCGTCTTCGGATGTCTAAACCAGATGCAGGTTTCCGGTTTTCGTTTCTAAGTATACATATCCCGAAACAGGGTCTGAAACATTTTCGCCATAAGTAATAAAATCCTGCGTCCCGTTTTCGATATTTCCTCCGGCGGTACGGCCATCAGACCAAGTAACTATTCCGCTACGCTGTCCGTTTTTCTTTTCGG
>CANRCU010000040.1 GCA_947629215.1 uncultured Clostridia bacterium | reverse complement strand
GCCAGCGGCACCGGCAACATGAAGTTTATGTTAAACGGCGCGGTGACGCTGGGCACCATGGACGGCGCGAATGTGGAGATCGCGGAGGAAGTCGGCGAGGACAATATCTTTATCTTTGGTATGACTTCGGACGAGGTAATTTCCCAGTACAGCAGAAACGACTACAATCCTTGGGATATATATAATATGAACAGCGATGTCCGCGGTGTTATGAATATGCTTATAAACGGCAGCCTTGACCCCGATACCAACCTTTTCAGGGAAATATATGACGCGCTGTTGAACGGCTGCGGCAGCAGAGCCGACGAATACTTTGTATTAAAGGATTTTGAGGCATATGCAGAGGCTCAGGAACGTGTTGACAAAGCATATAAAAATAAGGACGAATGGGCTAAAATGGCTATTATCAATGTCGCCAACAGCGGTAAATTCTCATCCGACAGAACAATAAAACAGTATGCCGATGAGATATGGGGTCTTAAACCCGTGCATATAACCATGCCCGAGTGATAAAAAATGCTTGCATTGTTTCAATGCCTGTGTTATAATAAAAAAACGGTGCAAAAACACACACAGGTCTTGGGAACGAGTCGGTGTTGTCCGCATTTGATACGGCGGATTATCCTTGCTCCCTTCTGTGGCGGAACCTAACCAAAATATTTAAGGAGGACGAAATAATGGCTGTTATTTCAATGAAACAATTGTTGGAAGCAGGTGTACACTTCGGTCACCAGACCAGAAGATGGAACCCTAAAATGGCAGAATACATTTTTGCCGAAAGAAACGGTATCTACATCATCGACTTGCAGAAAACCGTAAAAAAAGTTGAGGAAGCATATCAGGCTGTTGCCGATGTGGTTCGCGACGGCGGTACGGTGCTGTTTGTCGGCACAAAGAAGCAGGCTCAGGAGTCCATTAAGGAAGAGGCTCTCAGATGCGGTATGTACTATGTTAACGAAAGATGGCTGGGCGGTATGCTCACCAACTTTGAAACGATCAAAACAAGGATCAAACGTCTTAAAGAACTTGATACCATGATAGAGGACGGTACAATGGACGTACTGCCCAAAAAAGAAGTTGCTAAACTTATGCACGAGAAAGAGAAACTCGACAAAAATATCGGCGGTATCAAAGAGATGACAAGAATACCCGATATAATCTTTGTTGTTGACCCACGCAAAGAAAGAATAGCCGTTCAGGAGGCTCATAACCTTGATATCCCGCTTGTGGGCATAGTTGATACAAACTGTGACCCCGAGGAAATAGATTATGTTATCCCGGGCAACGATGACGCTATCCGTGCCGTTAAACTTATCGCAGGCAGGATCGCCGATGCCGTTATCGAATCCAAGCAGGGCGAGATAATGGAAGAGGAAAAAGTCGAAGAAGAGGCTTGATCTTTATACAGTTAAAAATGTAAACACATCACATATAATAGGCTTCAGCCGCGGGCATACCGTTTTTTATAACTGCCCGATGTCGCCGAAGCCTTTTTTATAAGAATCGACTGGAGGATGAAAAAAATGGCTGTTACAGCTGCTATGATAAAAGAACTCAGGGAGCGCACGGGCGTTGGCATGAGCACTTGTAAAGAGGCTCTTGTCGAGGCTGACGGCAATATGGATAAAGCTATTGAAGTATTAAGAAAAAAAGGTCTTGCACAGGCTGAGAAAAAAGCCGGCAGGATCGCTGCAGAGGGTCTTAGCTATGCATATATTACAGACGACAACAGCGTTGGCGTTGTTGTTGAGGTAAACAGCGAAACAGACTTTGTTGCAAAGAACTCACAGTTCCAAGATTTTGTAAACAATGTTGCTCAGCAGGTAGTAAGTTCCGATGCAAAAGATGTTGACACATTGCTTGGCGAAAAATGGCTTGCGGACGAGAGCAAGACCGTTAAGGATGCTCTTACCGAAAAAATAGCTGTTATAGGCGAGAACCTTAATATCCGCCGTTTTGAAAAATTTGTTAACGACGGTAACGGATACATGGTATCTTATCTTCATGCAGGCGGCAAAGTTGCTGTTCTTGTTGAGTTTTCAACAACAAAGCAAGACCCCACTTTGCTTGAGGCAGGCAAAAATGTGGCTATGCAAATTGCGGCTATGAGTCCCAAATATGTTTGCCGTGAGGAAATTTCAGAAGAATTTCTTGCAAAAGAAAAAGAAATTCTTATGTCCGCAGCTATGAGCGATCCCAAAAATTCGGGCAAACCCGAAAATGTTATCGAAAAGATGATACAAGGCAGACTTAACAAAGAATTAAAGGAAATGTGCCTTGTCGACCAGGAATATGTCAAAGCCGAGGATAAAGAAACCGTAGGTCGCTATATTGCAAATGTTGCAAAAGAGATCGGCGGCGAGGTGTCTATAAAGAGATTTGTACGCTTTGAAACAGGCGAAGGCATCGAAAAGAAAGAAGAAGATTTCGCAGCCGAAGTTGAAAAGGCTATGAAAGGCTGATCTACAAATTAAATCTGTGATTTTATGTGAGCCGCCGAGTATTCGGCGGCTTTTTAGTGTTCAAAACACGTAATATCCTTATACTTGAATTATATAAAAGAGTGTGATATAATACATATTATAAGAACATATTATAAGAACTTATTCAAAGAAAATAAAATTTTTTTCTACCTTGGCTTGGTTCTTATAATACACCCTTCGGTAACAGTGTGCTTTAAGAACTTACCAAAGAGAAAATTTTTCGTGGCAAATGTAGCGTTTAGGAGAATTTTGCAAAGCAAAAACTCCGTAGCGTTAGAATTTTCGGAACGAAAATTCACATCTGCCAAGGAACTCTTAAATTTTTTGGGGACGTTGTCCCCAAACCCCTATCCGCTTTTGAAAAAAGCGGAGGAAAACCTTATTTTTCATTCCTACGGAATGAAAAATATTTATTTTGATATAAAACACTTTAATTTCGTTTTTATTAGATTTCGGAGAAAGCGGCTAAAATCAGGTGATAAAATGACATATTCTCAAACAATGGATTATCTGGCAGGTCTTTCTAAATTCGGCATCGTTCTTGGGCTGGATAATATGCATAAACTTCTGAGCCTGCTTGGTGACCCCGATCGCCGTCTTAAAATAATACATATTGCAGGTACGAACGGCAAAGGCTCGACAGGCGCTTTCCTTGACGGCATACTCCGCGCGAAAGGTTTTCGTGTCGGGCGTTACGTATCCCCCGCCGTATTCTGTTATGAAGAACGCTTTGAGATAAACGGCTGCAACATCACGCATTCGGCTCTTTCAAAATATGTCGGGCTTGTAAGAGAAGCCGCCGAAAACAGATTGACCCCGACAGTGTTTGAAGTTGAAACAGCCGCTGCGCTTTTGTATTTTGCCGATTGTGACTATGTTCTTTTGGAAGTCGGCATGGGCGGCAGGCTTGACGCTACCAATGCCGTGCATGAAACGCTGCGTTCGGTCATTACACCGATAGCTCTTGACCATACGGCGTATCTTGGTAATACAATATCCGAAATTGCCTTTGAAAAAGCGGGCATCATCAGGCAAAACGGTGTTGTCATATCGGCGGAACAACAGCCCGAAGCGGCGGAAGTCCTTAAAAAAACATCCGCCGAGAAAAATGCCGAATTGACTTTTTGCCCAAAACCCAAAATAAATCCGGACGGCAGCTTTGATCTTAAAACATATAAGAACTTGAATATAGGTCTTTCGGGCAAATACCAATACCAAAACGCCGCGCTTGCCATTGAAGTTGCCGACAGCCTGTTCAGCGCCCCCGAGGCGGTCAGGCAAGGCATTTCATCTGCGCAGTGGCAGGGTCGCTTTAAAATTGTAAAGGGCGACCCCACGTTTATATTCGATGGCGCGCATAATCCGCACGGCGCTATGGCTCTTGCCGAAAGTTTGTCGGGGTACAAAGACCTAATTGCTGTTTGCGGCTGCTTTGCCGATAAGGACTATAAAGCCATAGCAAAAATAACAGCGCCGCTGTTTAAAAAAGTTTTTACCGTCAAACCGCCGTCGGAACGCGGGCTTGACGCAGATATATTGAAAGCCGAGTTTTTGAGATATACGGATAATGTCGAGGCTGCGGCACTTGAAACAGCCATATCGTCAGCTTACGGCATGAAAGGCTGCACCGTTGTGGTCTTTGGCAGTCTTTCGTTCCTTGGCTTAGCAATGCAGCGGCAAAAAACACTTGCCGAAAAGGAGAAATAACATGGACAGAGAAAAAATAATGCAAGGCGTAAAGCTCATACTTGAAGGCATCGGCGAAGATGTCACGCGCGAGGGTCTGAAAGATACCCCTTTGCGCGTAGCCAAAATGTATGAGGAGATATTTTCGGGCATGACCGAAACCGCCGATACCCACTTATCCTGCACTTTCACCGCAAGCGGCAGCGAAATGATAATCGAAAAGGATATAGTTTTTTATTCCACCTGCGAACACCACCTTATGCCGTTTTTCGGCAAGGCAGCCATTGCTTATATCCCGAACGGAAAAGTTGTCGGTATAAGCAAACTTGCCCGCACGGTCGAAGTCTTTGCCAAAAGACCGCAGATACAGGAACAGCTTACAGCCCAAATTGCCGATGCCATCGCCGACGAGCTTGATACAAAAGGCGTTATCGTGGCAATAGAGGCGGAACACACTTGTATGACTATGCGCGGCGTCAGAAAACCCGGCACAAAGACTTTGACTTTAGCCGCAAGAGGCGCTTTTGCAACAGATACAGACCTGAAAAACACTTTTTTGAGTATGATAAAATGAAAAGATTAAATGCCCTTGTCCACAGTGCGGAATATATGTCCTACCTTTCGGTCATAGAGGAATATGAACGCAACAGAGAATTTTGCGGTCACAATACCGCGCACTTTTTGGACGTATCGAGAATATTATATATATTATGCATTGAAAACGGCTTAAATATCGATAAAGAACTTGTTTATGCAACGGGTTTTCTTCACGATATAGGCCGCGCAAAACAATATTCGGTCGGTATGGAACACCATAAAGCAAGCGCGCTTATTGCCGCAGAAATGCTGCCCCGATATGGCTTTGACGGTGAGGAAACAGAGCTTATCATAAAGGGTGTTATTGCGCACCGTAAATCGCAAAATAATGACATTTTTTGCAGGCTTGTATATACAGCCGACAAAAAAAGCCGTCCATGCCTTTTTTGTAAAGCTTTGGATAAATGTAACTGGCACAGTGAAAAATTGAATACGGAGATAGATATATGATAATAAATAATAAAGAATATAACGACCATACCTATATTATGGGTATTCTGAACGCCACGCCCGACTCGTTTTCGGACGGCGGACGTTATAACACGCTTGACAGCGCGCTTTTCCGCGCGGAAGAGATCGTAAAACAGGGCGGTGACATTATCGATATAGGCGGCGAATCCACACGCCCGGGCTATTCCGTTGTTCCGTCAGAAGAAGAAATTGACAGGGTGATACCCGTTATAGAGGCGGTGACCGCCCGTTTCGGTCTGCCTGTTTCGGTCGACACATATAAAAGCGAGGTCGCGGAAGCCGCTTTGCGCGCAGGCGCGTCAATGGTCAACGATGTACACGGTTTCAGGCTGGATAACCGCATAGCCGAGGTCACCGCCAAATACGATGCGGCTTGCTGCCTTATGCATAACGGTGTGTGCGCCGAAAACGAGGAGCTTGCGGCAAAAATCACAGCGGACTTGCAAGCGTCGATCGATATAGCCAAGGCTGCGGGAGTGGACAGCCGAAAAATATGCATAGACCCCGGTGTCGGTTTCGGCAAAACCTATGAACAAAATCTCAGGATAATAAAAGAACTGGATAAATTTCTTGAAACAGGATTCCCGGTTTTGCTTGGCGTTTCGCGTAAATCCGTTATAGGTCTTACGCTGGAACTGCCCGTCGACGAACGCCTTGAGGGTACAATAGCCGTTAGCGTCATAGGCGCAATGAAGGGCTGTCGTTTTTTGCGTGTACACGATGTGCAGGCGAATAAACGCGCCGTTACCATGACAGAAGCGATCTTGAGAAGTTAGGAGATATTATGAATATAAAATGGAATACCGAAAACTATACGGCAGATTTCGGCTTTGTGCATAAATACGGCGAAGATCTGCTTGGGCTTATAACCGTGCCGAAAGGCGGCTTTGTGGTCGATGTTGGCTGCGGCAGCGGCGCTCTTACCGAAAAACTGAACAGCCGCGGCTATAATGTGTTGGGCATAGACGATTCGGAGGATATGATAAAAAAAGCGCGTCTGAGCTTTCCCGAACTGCGTTTTATGACCGCGAATGCTCTTGACTTCAGTCTTGACGAAAAAGCGGACGCAATATTTTCAAATGCCGTTTTTCATTGGATAGATGCCGATAAACAAGACATTCTGCTTGAAAATATCGCAAGAAACCTGAAACAGAATGGGGAGCTTGTGTTTGAGTTTGGCGGCAAAGGCTGCGCCGAGTGTGTACATTCCGCATTGGAACGCGCTTTCTCAAAACACGGGCTGACATATCCGCGCGTGTTTTATTTTCCGACGGTCGGCGAATATGCCCCGCTTTTGGAAAAACACGGTTTTCGTGTCGAATATGCCTTGTTTTTTGACCGTTTTACCGAGCAAAAAGGCGATATTGCGGATTGGATAGAAATGTTTGTGCAAAAGCCGTTCGAGGGCATGGATAAGGCGCTGAAGTCCGAAATAGTGAACGAGGCTGTATCCGATTGCCCCGAGCTTTATGTAAACGGCAAATATTATGTTGACTATGTACGCATAAGAATGAAAGCAATTTTGAAACGGAATGATTTGACGTAATGATCGACAGCGAACTGAAACAGGCAATAGACAGAGCCGAAGTTATCTCATTTGATATATTTGACACGCTTATCAGCCGTATGACTGCGCGTCCCGAGGATATTTTTCGTATTGTGGGGCTTAAAACGGGCATACGCGGTTTTGCAAAAAAGCGCGAACGCGCCCAGACCGAGTGCAGCCGAAAAGCCGAACAAAGCGGTCGTGCGCACTGTACCTTTGACGAGATTTATACTTATATGAAAAAAGACGAAAACGTCAAACGCGCGGAAATTGATACCGAACGTGAATTTATGACCGCAATGCCGACGGCTTTTGCGGCATATGAGTATGCGCTTTCGCACGGTAAACGCATTATTGCGATAAGCGATATGTATTTCGGCAAGGCTTGGCTGCTGCCTTTGCTTGAAAGCTGCGGTTATGCGGAAATATCCGAAATTTATTCCTCTGCGGATATACAAAAGACCAAATACCGCGGCGATATATACGACTATGTCCGTCAAAAAGAGGGCAAAAAGATATTGCATATCGGCGACAATTTGAAAGACGATATAGAAAATGCATGCGCTCACGGTTTTGAGGCATATCATATCCCAAGCGGCAAGACCGACGAATATCTTTCCTTGACGCTTTCGATTTCAAGGGGCGTTTCGGCTGTCGTTAAAAACGGAGATATACCTCACGATCTCGGCGCAAGCGTCGGCGGCTTGCTTTATTGCCGCCTTATACTCGGTCTGCGTAAAATAATAGACAAATATCAGCCCGAAAAGGTGTTTTTTCTCTCGCGTGACGGTTACGACCTGTACGGGCTGATGTCGGACGAGCTTGAATGCGAATATCTGCTGACCTCCCGTCGGGCGCTGCTGCTCTGCGGTATAGAAAAAATCGACGACGACGCCAAAAGGATACTTCCGCCGTTTACCTACGGTCAGACCGTGGGCGAGATACTCTCCTATCTCGATATCGATATACCCCTTGAAAGCGTAAAAAAAGCAGGTCTTGACGGCTTTGAGAGCCTTATCTCCACACCCGACGATATGGAGAGGTTCAAAAAAATATATGAGTATTCGAGCGATGTTTTTCTGAAAAAATGCGCGGAAGAAAGAGAGAATTTCAGAAAATACATCGAAAAAACAGGGCTGCTTACAAAAAAGGCGCTTATATTCGATTGCGGTTGGAACGGCAGCAGTCAATATCTGCTTGACCGTGCGTTAAAAACCATAGGTTACAAGGGCGAAAACCGCTTTGTCTATGCGGGTATTTTGCCCACTCGCAAAAGTCTGAGGCAGCTTAACGGCAAAAAATACGATACCCTGCTTTTTGATAAATGCGGCGGAGTGGCTTATCGCAGGCTTCGCCGAAGCATAGTTTTATTG
Source organism: uncultured Clostridia bacterium (assembly GCA_947629215.1). GTDB lineage: Bacteria > Bacillota > Clostridia > Lachnospirales > CAG-274 > RGIG4310. The sequence goes on along the minus strand of CANRCU010000040.1, from coordinate 3,733 downwards.
GAATTGTTTTTCGGCGCTCCCCATGCGTCGGTTTGGAAATATGCCGAAAACGGTGTTTTGTATGAACCCGGAACAAACGATTTGGCATTTAAAACAGCCGTATTCGACGGTATTTCGGACTTTGTTGCAAAAGCCCTGCCGTTATTTGAAAATATGAGCCTAAGCTTGAAACCGAAAGATTGCCTTGCCGAAGTATTCAGACTTACGGAACACCCAACGGTCGAAGAAGCCGTGCTTATAGGCGATCTTGAAAATGTCGACGGGTTTGCAGCCAAAAAAGGCAAAAAAAAGTATATAGCATATCTGACCGACAAAGATATTCTTGACTCGCCGAACGAGCTGTACTGGCCGCAGGGCATTTACACACGCCCCGATATATCCGCGGCGGTAAAGGCATATGTAAGCAAAAAGACGGGTGTTAAAATGACCAAGCAAAAAAAACGCAGGGCAAGGCGTCCAAATGTTTTTGCCCGTGTATGGGGCTATACCTGCAGTTACGGCATAGCGACGACGGCTTTTCTTATAAAAAACAAGCTCAGCCGCAGCGAAGACCCCTACCGTGCATTTATCGAAAACGCCGAAAGGGATATTATGAAAACAACGGAGCTTGCATACAGACCGCTGTTTTCTTTTGTTGTGCCTGTTTACAATATGGAGGAAACGTTTCTGCGCGAATGTATCGAGTCCGTTTTGTCGCAGACTTACGACAATTGGGAGCTTATACTTGCGGACGATGCCTCTACGGACGAAAATGTCCGCCGAACACTTTCGGAATATGAGGGCAAAAAGGGCGTAAAAGTCATTTACCGCAGCGAAAACGGGCATATATCGCGCTGCACGAATACGGCGATAGAGGCGGCAAAGGGCGAATATATCGTCTTTTTGGACTGTGACGACACCGTTTCGCCAAATGCTGTGTACGAGCTGACAAAAGCCGTCAACGCCGATAAAACACTTGATTTTATTTACAGTGACGAAGATAAGACAGACGAAAACGGCAGCCGCTGTGAGCCGCATTTTAAGCCCGACTATTCGCCCGATACGCTGATGAGCCTTATGTACACGAGCCATCTTTCGGCTTACCGCAGGAGTATTGTAAACGAAGTGGGCGGTCTGCGGGTCGGCTTTGAGGGCGCGCAGGATTACGATCTGACCCTGCGTTTTACCGAAAAAACAAACAGAGTAGGGCATATACCGAAAATTTTGTATCATTGGCGTATAAGGTCGGGTTCGACTTCGCTTGACCTTGGTGAAAAGCCTTATGTCATGCAAGCTGTGGAGAAAGCCAAAAAAGAGGCTCTTGCGCGCAGAGGGCAGGAGGGCAGTGTAGAGCTTGTGCCTGCGGTGTCGCAGTTCAGAGTTGTTTATAAGCCTGCAAACGAGCCGCTTGTCAGCATAATTATCCCGTCAAAAGATAATTTTGATATGCTTTCGCGCTGTCTTGATTCGGTAGTGAAAAAGACGGTCTATAAAAATTTTGAGATAGTTGTTGTGGATAACGGAAGCGCGGATAAAGAAAAATATTCGGCGCTTTGCAAAAAATATAATGCCGAATACTGTTATAAGCCGATGAAATTTAATTTTTCCAAAATGTGCAATATCGGTGCAGAGCTTGCAAAGGGGAATTATCTGCTGTTTCTGAATGACGATACCGAAGTCTTGGAGGGCTGCTGGCTCGGTTCTATGCTCGGTCAGGCGGCTTTGCCCCATTCGGGCGCGGTCGGCGCAAAATTACTCTATCCCGACAGTACCACAATACAGCATTGCGGTATACTCAATCTTCCGATAGGTCCGTGTCATGCGCTCACACCGCTTGACGACCGACTTTTGCACTATTATTGCCGCAACAGCCTTGACTATAACTGTATAGCCGTAACAGCGGCTTGCCTTTGTGTTAATAAAGAAAAATTCCGCACTGTCGGCGGTTTTGACGAAAGTTTTGATGTGGCTTACAACGATATAGACCTTTGTTTTGCTTTGTATGAGGCAGGGTATTATAATTGTGTGCGTACGGATGCCGTTTTGTATCATTATGAATCTGTCAGCCGCGGCAGTGACAATATAGACCCCGAAAAACAACGGCGTCTGGATAACGAAAAAGTCAGACTATATCAAAAACACCCGCAATTATCGGGCAAAGACCCGTTTTATAATATAAATTTGGCAAAAAACAGGGCGGATTTTGCGCTTGCGCCGACAAAGACGAACAAGGTCTGCGGGGCGGGTGTGCCTGTCGAAAAGTACGAGAGCGACAGAGTAAAAGCCTGCCTTGAATCGGTAGACCAAGGCGAGATAACACAGCTTCGCGGCTTTGCGTATATTGACGGTATGCCGCTCAATAACCTAAATACAAAAAATATCCTGCTTATCGGCGAGGACGGGACGGCTGTGGCTGTGGAAACGGACAGCGTGCTAAGGTTTGATGTAAGCGCGGCTTACGGCAGGGGCGGCAGCCTGAATTTGTCGGGCTTTGAATGCCGCATAGACAATGCCGCCTTGCAGCATGGCAGATACCGTGTCGGTATAATGCTTGAAAATCTACCGTTGATGAAACGTGCGGCATATGTTTTTGATAAATATTTGGAAATATAAAAATTTTGTTTTGGGATTTAATGTACCGCCAACGGCACAATAAAAAAATATCGAAATATTTTTCGATATTTTTTATTGCTTTTTTTCTAAAGGTGGGTTATAATTATTACAATGACTTATTCAAAAAAACCATAAGGAGAGCTTTCACATGGAACAGATAGAAATTGTCGAATACATTGTCAAAACGCTTGTCGAACGCGGGCTGACGCTTTCGGCGGCTGAAAGCTGCACGGGCGGTATGCTTTCAAGCGCGATAGTCGATTATCCGGGCGCGTCGAGTGTTTTTATGGACGGTATTGTCAGTTACAGCAATACGGCAAAGATGAAATTTCTTGGCGTTAAAGCCGATACGCTTGATAAATTCGGCGCTGTCAGTCCCGAAACGGCGGCTGAGATGTGTCAAGGCGTTGCGGCGGTCAGCGGTACAAATATCGGGCTTAGTACAACGGGCGTTGCGGGTCCGGGCGGCGGTACGCCCGAAAAGCCTGTCGGTCTTGTCTACACCGGCATATATATAAACGGCAGTACGCATATTGCGAAGTTAAGGCTTGACGGCGACCGTACCTCTGTGCGGCGTCGGACAACAATGTTGTTATTGACCCAACTTAAAGAATTATTGGAAAAAGGAGAATAAAAATGGCAAAAGCAAAAGTCACGGATAACGAACCTAAGTTCAGCGACAGGGAATTATCCCTTAAAACAGCTATAAGCACTATTGAAAAAGAATTTGGAAAAGGCGCAATAATGAAACTTGGCGAAAACCTTGACCGCACGGGCGTTGAGGCTGTATCGACGGGCGCTCTTTCGCTTGATCTGGCGCTGGGTGTGGGCGGTGTGCCGAAAGGCAGAATGATTGAGATATTCGGCCCCGAAAGCGGCGGTAAAACGACGCTTGCCCTGCATATCGTTGCCGAGGTGCAGAAAGCGGGCGGCATTGCGGGTTTTATAGATGCCGAGCATGCGCTTGACCCGAATTATGCGCAAAATTTGGGTGTGGATATAAACAATTTATATGTTTCGCAGCCCGACGACGGCGAGCAGGCGCTTGAAATAGCCGAGACCCTTGTTCGCAGCGGCGCTGTTGACGTTATCATAATAGACTCGGTTGCGGCGCTTGTGCCTAAAGCGGAGATAGAGGGCG
>CANRCU010000039.1 GCA_947629215.1 uncultured Clostridia bacterium | reverse complement strand
CATAAGCTTCACCTCTCAAAATATTTTTTTTGGCTTAATATTATTTTGACATAAATCGTGAAGCTTGTGTTCTTTTTTTTAAAAAAAATTTGGTGTAGTTTACTGTAACCACACCAAATATTATAGAACCGTCTTTTTTTGAACGATAAATTACTTTGTATATTTCCTTGAAAAAAACAAAGAGCGCAGTTCCTTTTTGAAACTACGCTTAATGTTTGACAGTTTTTGCACTTCAAAATTACCAAGATAAATGGCATATCTAAAACAAAGTGCATTTTATTTAATTTTTAAAAATTAAAATAGGAACAATTCAAGTTAAAACCTTCAATTCTATGAGTTGTTCCTATAATAACATATTCACCCTGCATTTATAAAATTTTCGGTAGTTTCTTATGGCGAAATGTACTTTCCTCATAAAAAGCCGACGGCGTTTTAAATTACCGTATAAAACAAGTTTTTTGCAAAACCTGTATTATCATTCATCGCTCATCTGACTGTCACCCTTATTCGGGTTTCTGAGTTCTTTTCTGTTCTCATAAAGTATATCACATTCTTTGGCAAGAAAATCTTCGACACCGCTTGACTGTTTTACATAAACTTCAAGACTGTCACGCAAAGTCTGCTCGGCATCGGCAAGAATACCGTCTGCATATTCGATAGCGCCTATTCTCAGCTCTCTTGCGGTCGCCTTTGCATCTTCAAGTATAGTTTCAGCCTGTTCTTTGGCACGCTTTGTTATCTCATGCTCGGACGCCAGTCTTTCGGCTGTTTCCTCTGCCTCTTTAACGATGTCCTCGCCTTTTTGTTTTGCTTCACTCACTATTTTTGAAACATTGTCTGCGACCCTTTGCGACTGTTTTATAACGCTTGGTAAGTTCAGACGGATCTCTTCGATAAGCTCCGATATTTGTTCCTTTGAAACAGACACCTTGTTTGAAAACGGGACAGCCTTACTCTCCTCAAGTATATCATCAAGTTCGTCTAATAAGGTGTAAATCATTTTTAATTCCTCCTAATAATATTATCGCTTACTTTAACTACTTATCCGAAAGACCGTCGTTAAACGATCGTTATTTGTCCGTAACAGGATCCATGCCCGAAAATTTTTCAGCCATTTGTTTCTGCACAAGTTCGGGTACCATACCTTCGACACTTTTACCGAATGATGCCACTTCCTTTACCATGCTGGAGCTGACATACATATAATGTGCGCTTGTCGGTATAAACAATGTTTCTATTTCTTCCGCAAGAGTGCGGTTGGTAAGAGCCATCTGAAATTCGTACTCAAAATCGGTAACGGCGCGCAAGCCTCTTATAACGATACGCGCGTTTATGCTCCTTGCAAAATCCACCAAAAGCCCCGAAAAGGATCTCACTTCCACATTTGGCAAATGCTCGGTAGACGCCTTCAGCTGTTCTACCCTCTCCTCAATGGTAAACAGCCCGGTCTTGTTTGGGTTTATCAGCACCCCGACTATGAGCTTGTCCACAATACCCGCCGCACGCTCTATAACATCGAGGTGACCGTTTGTTGTGGGATCAAAGCTGCCCGGATAAACCGCTATATTCATCAAGATCTCTCCTGTCGTGTATATCTGATCTGAAAAAAGTCATCTTTGTTGTTTTGTAATCTTTGACCCTGAATATTTCAAGACCCTTGACTACTATATCGGGTTCTTCTGCCGCCTGTTCGGCTATTATAAAGCCGTCCGACGCCAAAAGCCCCAAACCGACTATTTTTTGCATTGCTGCCGCCGCAAGACCCTTGCCGTAAGGCGGATCGAGAAATATAATATCAAACCTGACCCCCTCGTTTTTTATACGCTCAAGAGCCTGTGCATAATCGCAGCCAAACACCACAGCGCGGTCGTCGAACCGTGCTTTTTTTAAATTTTCTTTTATGACCTGTATGCTCTGCCTGTTGTTATCGGCGATATATGCTTTTTTTGCGCCCCTTGACAAGGCTTCTATGCCTATGGCGCCGCTGCCGCCAAACAGATCCAGAAAATATATATCATACAATTCCGCTGCAATTATATTAAACAGCGATTCTTTTATACGATCGGTAGTCGGCCGCGTATGCAGCCCATCGGGGGCTTTCAGTTTAAGCCCTCGCGCCGAGCCGGAAATGACACGCATAAACACCGACCCCTCTTTGTTTTTACAGTGCTGTCGGCGATTCCGACACAACACTACATTCTATTATACATAAAATATTACAATAAGTAAACACTAAATTTACTACAAAGCCAAATTTTTTTTATTTTTATCGAAAATCCCCAATAATTCGCTGTTAAGCGACTTATTTTCGGGCAAATTAAGCAGACTGTCCTCTCTGTACAGCCTGACGGCTGCCTGCTGCACCTGTTTTAATATGGGTATATCTTTATACAGATTTGCTATTTTCATTTCGGGCAAACCGTGCTGACGTGTGCCGAAAAAGTCGCCCGGTCCTCTTAATCTAAGGTCTTTTTCACTTATCTCAAAGCCGCTGTCGGTCTTGCACATTGTACTCAGCCTTTCTTTCGACAGTTTGTTTTTGCTGTCGCTTACAAGTATACAATAGCTTTTTTCGCTGCCTCTGCCCACACGTCCGCGCAGCTGGTGCAAAGCCGACAATCCGAAACGTTCGGCATTTTCTATAACCATGACCGTTGCATTGGGAACATTGACCCCGACTTCTATGACCGTTGTGGAAACCAGCACATCAACTTCGCCGCAGGCAAAGCGTTCCATTATATCCTGTTTTTCTTCCGACTTCATTTTACCGTGCAGGCAAGCTACATTTCTGCCGGAAAATACCTTTTTCAATGTTTCCGTATATTCCAGCGTAGCTTTCAAGTCGTTTTTCTCATTTTCTTCTATCATAGGGCAGATGACATAGCATTGCTGCCCTGTTGCGATAAGTTTTTCCATAAAGGCGTAAAGCCGTTTATGATAGCCCGTATCTACGGCAAAAGTGTCTATTTTTTGCCTGCCGGGCGGTAAAGTGTCTATTGTGCTTATATCGAGATCGCCATAGAGTATCAGCCCAAGCGTGCGCGGTATAGGCGTTGCGGTCATAACAAGAACATGCGGTGTTTTGCCTTTTTGTTCCAGCTGTCTGCGCTGTTCAACGCCGAAACGGTGCTGCTCGTCGGTTATGACAAGCGCCAGTTCGTTATATTCGACAGCCTCTTGTATAAGCGCATGAGTACCTATCACCATTTGTGACAGACCAAGCCTTATATCCTCATATGCAGAGGCTTTCTCCCTTTTCTTCATACCGCTTTTAAGCAGAGTACACTTTATGCCGAGCCTGCCAAATACTTTGCTTATGCTGTTATAATGTTGTGTCGCAAGTACATCGGTAGGCGCCATAAGCGCCGCCTGACAGCCGTTTGATATGACCATATAAGCAGCCGCAACGGCAACAGCGGTCTTTCCGCTGCCGACATCGCCCTGAACAAGCCTGTTCATAACGGTTCCGCTCGAAAAATCCTTTTTTATATCCTCCAACACGGATGCCTGCGCTTTGGTAAGGCTGAAACCCAATTCCGCCAATACGGGGCTTGGGTCAAGTTTTTCAAGCACAAACGGGCATTTTTTTCTTTTTATAATGCCTTTTAGTTGCAGCAGTTTCATTTGCAGCAAAAACAGTTCTTCAAAAACAAGCCTTGTCCTTGCCCTGAAAAAACTTTCGTCACTTTCGGGAAAATGTATGTTTTCTATTGCAAAACGCCTTGGGCAAAGAGCATATTCTTCAATTATATTATCGGGTAAAAATTCGTTTATTTCTTCGGTAGTTTCGTCAAGCGTCTGCCTTATGATGCCCCTCAGCACCTTTTGAGTAAGCCCTTTTGTGAGCGGATATACGGGTATTATCCTTCCGTTTGAAAGGCTTTTTTTGTTCTTGTCATAAATCTCCCATTCGGGTGAGGCAACTTGCAGCATACCGTATTTTTCGGTCGCCTTGCCGAAAAACCAATAAGTACGCCCGACGATAAGGCTGTTTTTAAGATAGGGTTGATTGAACCACACAACATCTATTTGACCCGTACCGTCGCCGACCCTTGCCTTTACTATCTGTATCTTACCTTTTATTGTTAACGAAGGCTTGTCCGCAAGCCTTGCTATAAAGCCGAAACTTGCGTCGGGCGTTATCTCGGCTATGGGCGTTATAACGCTCCTGTCCTCGTGATCGCGCGGAAAATATTCTATCATATCTTTAACGGTATACACGCCCAAAGCGTTAAGTTTTTTTTGCCGTTGTTCGCCGATATTTTTTATTTTGTCTATATCATCATTCAAAAACATTTTATTCCACCGAGATAAGATAATAATAAAGCGGCTGCCCGCCGTATTGACAGTCAAATTCAACATCGGGATATTTATCGGAAAGCCTGTCGGCTGCGGCTTGCGCGCTTTCCTCGCTTACGCCCTCGCCGTAATAAAGGCATACAAACGAGCTGTCCTCATTTTCGGCAAGCATTTTTTCGGCTATTATATCAAGCGCTTCGTCAAGGTCTTTGCTCACAGCCGTCAATCTGTCCTCCGACAAACATAAATAATCGCCCATGCTTATATTTGTATTGTCTATGACCGTATCTTTTACGGCAAAAGTTATCTGACCGCCTGTAACTGCGTCCATATTTTCAGTCATTGAGCGTTCGTTCTCTTCGGGCGTATTGTCTTTTATATAGCCAACCATAGCGCCTATCCCTTTCGGAACGGAAGTTGAGCTTATAACTTTGACATCCTTGCTTTCGCGCAATTCAGCCGCCTGTTCGGCTGCCATTATTATATTTTTGTTGTTTGGCAGCACAAAGACCGTTTCGGCATTGACGTTTTCTATGGCGTTCAATATTTCTTCGGTGCTCGGATTCATAGTATTGCCGCCTTTTACGACCTTGTCGACGCCAAAGTCCTTAAATATTTTTTCTATGCCGTCCCCTGCCGCAACAGCGACAAAACCGTATTTTTCGGGCTTTGATATACCGATAAGGTCTGTATGCTGCAAACGCATATTTTCTATTTTGATATTTTCAAGAGCGCCTATTTTCAAAGCGCGTTCCAGCGCCAAACCGGGGTTATCGGTATGCACGTGTACTTTTATGAGCAAATCCGCAGTGACCGCAACTATGCTGTCGCCTATGGTTTCAAGAAATTTTACAAGTTCGTCTTTATTGCCCGACGCATTGTTTTCGGCTCTCACAAAAAATTCGGTACAGTAGCCGTATTTTATATCCCCGCTTGCTTCGGAAACGGTTGTAACGGCTTTTGACTCGGTCTTTTCGATACCGCTGATGCCGTTTTCTATGCCGATACTTTCAAGACCGCCCTCCATTATGTATAAAAGACCGCGTCCGCCTGCGTCCACAACACCCGCTTGTTTTAATTGAGGCAGCATATCAGTGGTTTTTTCAAGCATTTCCGATGCATATTCTATCATTTCGGACAATACCCCGTCAATTTCGGCATCGTCCGATAAAACAGCATCGGCGGCTTTTTCCGCAAGCGCCCTTACAATTGTAAGTATAGTACCCTCTTTAGGTTTCATAACGGCTTTGTATGCCGTTTCTTTTGCGCCTATCGCGCATTCGGCAAGCCCGTTTATATCTATGGCAGCTTTCCCTTCGGCGGCTTTGTATATACCGCGGTATATCTGTGACAGTATAACGCCCGAATTGCCCCTTGCGCCCTTTAATGCGCCGTTTGCCGCTGCCTGCGCCACCTGTGAAAAATCGGACGACTCTATATTTTCGACCGCCTTTGCGGCTGCGACCGCAGTCATTGACATATTTGTACCCGTATCGCCGTCGGGCACGGGGAAGACATTAAGCGAGTTTACATATTCTCTGTTTCCGACCAGCTTATTTGCTCCGTTTATGATAAATCTGCGCAGCATACGGCCGTCTATTTTTATTTGACTCAATTTCGGTTCCTCCTAAAATTATTTACCGTCGACCCTTATGCCCTCAACGAAAATATTGACGTCATCGACCGTAAAGCCCGAAAATTCCTGCACTTTATATTTAACGGTAGACGATATTGTTTCGGAAACAGCGGGTATGTTCATACCGTATTCCATAATAACATGAAGATCGACAGATATGACGTTATCGTCTATCCGCACAACAACGCCCCGCGTCAGGCTCTCTATTTTTAACAGCCTTACAATGCCGTCCCTCATATTTTTTGCAGCCATGCCCACAACACCGTAACATTCGGTGGCAGCCAGACCCGCCACACGGGCAATGACCGTACCCGACAGAGTTATATTGCCTAAATCGGTCTTTATTTCAGCAACCATAAACCTTACCTCCCAACACAAGAGTGATACCCGTTTTGTAAATTATAGATTTTGCAAAAGCTCTTTTTATATAATTACAGTTTAACACAAAACGAACGGTTTTTCCATATTTTTTAAAAAATTAAAGTGAATTTTTGAATAAAGTTACGGAAGTACAGCCGAAATTTTTATTGACAAAGGTATATATATTATGGTAACATAATAATGCAAGGTCAATCTTTTTGGTATAGTATTTCTCGCAATTTTGGATATATCACAAAAGTTGGTCTTTTTTTATTATTTATCGAATGGCAAAAACGGTAAAGATATAGCAAAAAAGCACCTTGAAAACTATATATACGGACGGTTCAAGCCAAATAACGGAGTTTCAATTTAGTTAATTCTCATACAATGAGGTTAAATAAACAAAAAATAAAGGAGGTTTTCAGTACATGAAAGCATTAAACAAAAAGCTCGTCATTAGTATGGTATTAATGTGTTCAATGGTTTCAGCATCAACAATTACTCCTGTTGGTGCAGCGGGCTACACAACACCAACCATTATAATTGACAGCAGAACTATTGATTCCGATACAGATCCATTTATTGAAAATGGCACAACTTTAGTTCCACTTAGAGTTATAAGTGAGAATTTAGGTGCGTCTGTAGATTGGAATGCAGAAACAAGAGCAATCACGGTAACAAAAGGAACAACGACCATTAAGCTGGCTATCGATGACTATTTAGCATACGTTAATGGCGACGCAGTTACAATTTCTATGTCACCCGGAATAGTCAACGAAAGAACAATGGTTCCTCTTAGATTTATTGGTGAAACTTTTGATTGTCAGGTTGGCTGGGATGCGGAAACAAAAACTGTCACAATAACCACAAACGGAGAAGTTGTGCCACCCATAGAGCAAGCACAGGTTGATTCCTTTGGTCGTGCCATCAGAACAACTAACTTGCCTTCAAATGCAAGTATGTTCCCATACATAGCAGAGGGTGTGCCTAATTGGTGTTATGAACAGCAGGAGAAGATTTGGTATAACAATGCATGGGGTCCAAACTATTATTCAGATAATTCCGGTAAAGCAACTTCAAATCTCAAGATGACAGATATGTATCAGGATGAAGCTGTATATAAGGAAAATGGAAATAAGCCCTCTCCAAAAGGTTTAGCAGTCTATGGTTCCAGTTATTTCCCACAGACTTTAAGTAATGGTACTTATGAACTTGTTGATAAGTTTATTGATGCCCAGACTAATATTGACTACAACACAATAGGTACAGATTTTGTTAACACTATGAATGAGTGTGTTAATTTAAAATCTTTTGAGCATACCGATTATACTACTTTAAAAGATTACTCAGAAGCTTATGTAAAGTATGTAAAAGATAATAAATTTGTATCATCGTGTGAATACGAAATTCTACCGGAAACCATGTGGGCTGATATGAATAATCGTATTCATTTTTCAGTTTATATGAAATTTACACCTGTATCTGGTAATGGTAATCCTGATGATGCAATATGGGGACGGTTTGCTGCATGGACTTTAAAATCTGACCCAGGTAAACCTTTAGAATATGGTAAAACTTATGAAGGAGTGGTAACATATACACTTTCACCAAACAATAATACCGATACTGAGAATTGGAAAATTGATTTTGACTGGAGTGGTATCTCAGTCCAATTAAATCCAACGATTGATGCTACGGATGCAGTCCCCCCATCACAAACAAGAAAAGATCGTGTACAAAAGTTTGGATACTATGGTGTTTTAGGAATGACTAGTGAACAAACTCTTTTATGGGATAGATATTCACCGCAAGTAGTCACTGATGAAAATGACCCAGCTATTAGACCAAACTCTGAATTTAATTAACATTTATAAATAAATAATTCAAATATCTAATAAATTATTTAACACCCAGAGACATTAGTCTCTGGGATATGAAAGAAGTTATTTAGCTTTTTTAATAACTTCTTTCATATCCTAATAATATAAAAAACACAATTCGAGGTGATATTATGCTTAAAAGTTAACTATTAGTATCATAATTGTGATACTAATAGTTAACGCATGTCTACTAATAGTATAAATATTCGGAATACTATTAGTAAATATTTTTTATTTTACTTTTATACCATATTGATTAATAAATAGACATAATACTTCTTTAACAGCTTTGTAAAGTATTTTATCTGTAAAGTTAAATTGCAAACTATTAGCATCGAATTTGCAATACTAATAGTTAACTTTGGCGATAATTTCATATATTTATCAAATATATTACAGTTTCTATTATTTTAGCGGCTAAAATCATAACAAACACCCTAAGCATAACACCACCCAATAATATTAATAGTAATAGTAATATATTTACTATTAGTATCGAATTATTCAATACTATTAGTAATATGTGTAACTATCAGCGCTAATAAAACCGATGCTATTAGTAATATATTTAACTATTAGTATCACAATTACGATACTGACAGTTAATATGTGTTTACTAATAGTATCAGGATATTCAAAACAATTAGCATCATATTTTAGAAACTAATAGTTAGCATATGTTTACTAATTGTATCAAAATTTTGAATACTATTAGTAAATATTTTACTTTGATGCTATATCTGTTAATAAATAGATATAATACCTCATCAAGTAGGAAATTATGTTCTGTATTAACAACCAATTACCATGAAATCAATGCCACAAAGGATAACTAAATTATAAATATCGACTACAAATAGTTAACTAATAGTATCATGATTACGATACTAATAGTTAAAATGTACTTGCTAATAGTATCAGAAATTATAAAACTATTAGCATCGCATTCATGAAACTAATAGTTAATTATGTTTACTAATTGCATCAAAATTTAGAATGCTATTAGTAAATATTTTACTTTGATGCCATATCTGTTAATAAATAGATATAATACCTCATCAGGTAGGAAATTATGTTTTGTATTAACAAACAATTACCATGGGAACAATGCCCCAAGGAGATAACTAAATTATAAATATTGACTACAAATAGTTAACTATTAGTATCACAATTACGATACTAATAGTTAACATACATTTACTAATAGCATCAGGAAGTTCAAAACAATTAGTATCATAATTTTTATACTAATAGTTAAAATGCACTTACTAATAGTATCGGAAATTTTAAAACTATCAGTATCGTATTTATGAAACTAATAGTTAGCTATGTTTACTAATTGCACCAAAATTTAGAATACTATTAGTAAATATTTTACTTTGATGCCATATCTGTTAATAAATAGATATAATACCTAATTAGGTAGGAAGTTATGTTCTGTATTAACAAACAATTACCATGGGAACAATGCCCCAAGGAGATAATTAAATTATAAATATTAACTACAAATAGTTAACTATTAGTATCACAATTACTATACTAATAGTTAATATATATTTACTAATAGTATCGGAAAATTTGAAACTATTAGCATCATATTTGTAATACTAATGGTTAACGTATATTTACTAATTGTATCGAAATTTAGAATACTATTAGTAAATATTTTTTGTTCTACTTTGATACCATATCTGTTAATAAATAGATATAATACCTCATCAGGTATCGGAAATTATGTTCTGTATTAACAAACAATTACCCCGGGAACAATGCCCCGGGGTGGTAACTAAACTATAAATATTAACTACAAAAAGTTAACTATTAGCATCATAATTACGATACTAATAGTTAATATACATCACCATTAACACCTCAAGCGCAATAACCCTCAACAATAATAATAGTTATAAATGTTTACTAATCGCATCAAGAAAAATTATACTATCAGTAAACACAAACAACTATTAGCGTCAAAAATATTAATACTAATAGTTAAATAATTAACTAATAGCATCGAAAATATAATACTATTAGTTAAATAATAAACTATTAGCATCGAAGTTATGATACTAATAGTTAAATTTGGCGATAATTTCTTACATTTATAAATCATAACAAACACCCTAAGTCTAACAAAGCCAACAATACCGGCAACATATATCACTAATAGTATCAAATATTTCGATACTATTAGTGATATATTTAACTATTAGCATCTAAAATCCTATACTATCAGTTAATGCTTTGGCTACCACCCATTCAATAATATTAAATACGATCACGAGGTGATATAACTGTACAAAGGGTCCATTTGTCGCTAACAAAAATCTTTTCGGAAGACACCGAAATAAAGTACATAGAGGAACAAACATATTCAAACGGAAGGAAAATCATGAAAAAATAATTGATTTTAAGACCGGTATAAAAATCTTTTTGCGGCGTTCTCTGCCGTTATTTTGGTTTTTATACTAAACTGCATCCCGTTTTGTGTACAGCGTATGCCGTGTATTATTATTTCCGATATATGATACTTGAAAAATATAGTCTTTTATGTTATAATAAAATAGGTGATGAAGTATTAAGAATCTAACCGACAAGTAAAACCCGTTTCTTAGGCTGTGGGTATTTACTGTTGTTTCGGAAACCATCGGTTATGAGTACATAGCGTATGCGAAGTACGAATATCATTTAAAAGGCGGTGTATGATAATGAAATTGTCAAAAATTGCAGCGGAGATTTGCCCGTCGCCTACACTGAGAATGGCGGAAATAGTGGCTGAAAAGAGAAAACAGGGCGTGGATATAATTGATTTCAGCGCAGGCGAGCCGGATTTCAATACCCCCGATATTGTCAAAAAAGCGGCAGTACAGGCTTTGGAGGAAAATTTTACGCATTATACACCGTATGCAGGCATAACGGAGTTAAGGCAGGCTTTTGCCGATTACCTTGGTGGATACGGTCTGAAATATGACTATACGCAGATAGTTGTCAGCAACGGCAGCAAACATGCTTTGAAAAATGCCTTTGGGGCTATACTCGATCCCGGTGACGAGGTCATAGTGCCTGCGCCTTATTGGAACAGCTATATAGACATCATAAAAATGTGTTACGGAGTACCCGTTGTTGTAAAAACAAAAAAATCAAACGGTTTCCGTGTGCAGACAGACGAACTTGCCGCTGCGCTTTCCGACAGAACAAAAGCTGTAATAATAAACAGCCCGAACAATCCTACGGGTATGGTCTACTCGGCGGAGGAATTGCTTGGTATAGGCAGGTTTGCGGTCGAAAACGAGCTTTACATAATTTCCGATGAGATATACAGCAAGCTTATTTACAGCAAAAAACTTAAATATTGCAGCATTGCCTCACTTGGCGAAGATATAAAAGAAAGAACGATAGTTATAGGCGGCCTCTCCAAAAGTTATGCAATGACGGGGTGGAGAGTCGGCTTTACAGCCTCTTGCAGCGAAGCGGCAGAGGCAATTGCAAATATACAGTCAAACAGTACTTCAAATATCAATTCTATTGCTCAAAAAGCTGCTGTTGCGGCTTTGAAATTTGCCGACGAAGATGCCGACGCTATGCTTAAACAGTTTGAACACAGGCGCGATTATATTGCTCAAAGAATATCCGATATACCTTATTTAAGCTGTCTGCTTTCAAAAGGTGCTTTTTATGTGTTTGTGGATGTATCAAAATTGCTTGGACGTAATATCGGCGATATAGTCATGGAAACGGCGGGAGATATTGCAAAGATATTGTTTGAACGCTACAATGTTGCGGTCGTGCCGTCGGATGTATTCGGCTATGAAGACCATATCCGCATATCGTT
>CANRCU010000038.1 GCA_947629215.1 uncultured Clostridia bacterium | reverse complement strand
CAATATGAAAAAAATATTTGCGACCGCTGTTATAACGGTTGTTTCGGCTGTTTCTGTATTTGGAGGCGAAAAACTGCCGTTAAAAGATACGCCATATTTTTATGACTGCGGCGAAACAGGCTATAACTATACGCTTTATGACAAAGACGGCAACATAATATCCGAAAACGAATACGATGTTATAAAGCCCGGCGGAGGAAAAATCATCGCCAGAATATTGGAATACGGTCAAAAATACAGCATATTGGATCAAGAACTGAATATTTTGATAGAACCGCGTTTCAGTCAGATAAATTACAATGAAAACACGCAGACATTTGAATGTCTTACATGGGGAGAAGGACCGGATAAGATAGAATTTTTCAACTCCGATATTGAGCCTATACCGCAGCCGCGTGACATAAGAAGGCTTGAGGGTACGGACTGTTTTTATGAGAGAGTAATTGATGAAAAAGCCGAAATATCCGACGGATATATAAGCTATTTTATATGTGATGAGGACGGAAACAGGCTGTCCGACACGGAATACAAGGATATAAAAAGCATTTCCGGCAAAATAGTTGTAACGGATATGAACGGCGCCGTGACTACATATATTGACCGCAGCAGCGCAAGTCAATGGGCAAAAGAAAGCATAAACAGCGCAATTTCTTTGGGCATAGTTCCCGAAACGATACAGTCGGATTATACAAAGAAAATAAACAGACAAGAATTTTGCCGTCTTGCCATGCAGACATATATGGCAAAAACGGGTCATGAGCTTGACGGCGCTTTGACATCTCCTTTTGACGATGTTTCGGACGAATATGTTACTGCTGCATACGAGCTGGGAATCGTTCGGGGTACGGGACAAGGTAAATTTTCGCCGGATAGCTTTATAACGCGTCAGGAAGCCGCCGTAATGCTTAACAATCTGGCAGGTATTTTAAATATAAAAGGAAACGGAAAAACGGAGAAATTTATTGATGAGGAATATTTTGCGCAGTGGGCAAGGGACGCAATATACAGTATTGCCTCCGTCAAAAGCGGAGCCGGTTATGTAATGATGGGCACAGAACCAAATAAATTTTCACCGTGGATGAACTATACAAGAGAGCAAGCTATTGCCACAATGCTCAGGCTTTACAGCTGCCATGACACGGAATTTGTCAGCGACGGTCAGTATACCCAGCCTTCGGGCGGAGAGTGGCTGTATTGCAGCGGCGGTGAATATAACAGCGAAAGTGACGAATTATTTTACACTATATATAGGGTAAAAAAAGACGGCAGCGAACAGCAGGAACTTTTAAGGGATAAATCCTGCGGTATATGCTTTGTGACAGACGAGTTTATATACTACACAAGTGACAATAAATTTTACAGAATGAAACTTGACGGTTCGGAAAAGACAGAGATAAGTCAAAGTGAATCGGACAATGCGGCTATGCTTACAAATAAGGATGCTTTTGATGAAGAATACCGCTATTATCTTGTTGAAGACGGCGGTATGAGAAGCCCCGATCTGTATCTGACAAGAAGCAAACTTGACGGCAGCGACGAAATAAGGCTTTATGACAAACCCATATATGATTTGCCGATATTGTATAGCAATTATGTTTTTATTGTAGATTTTGATGATATTCTCAGATTCGATAAAGACGGAAATTGCGTAAACCTTACGGAAAATATTGAGCAAAGCGTATGGGACATCTTAAAAATAGAAAACGGAAAAATATATTATGGCTGCGGAGATAAAGGCGGATTATATTCGCTTTCTTATGACGAAATATATTCTATGAATATAGACGGCAGTGATAATGATCGACTGTTCGGCATATCGGGCAGAGCCGTTTCTTAAATGATTTATATCGGCAGGAGTGCAAGCTCCTGCCGGTTAAACAGAGTCGATAATTCGACAGGTTTTGAATACGGAATATTTTTGACTGGAAAATATTGTAATTCTTGTGTGTTAACACTAAAAATAATACTCAAATATGCGAATTTTTAGCAAAAGATTGTGCAGAATTACAGGTTGACTTTTTACGAAATATACGTTATACTTAATATAGATTAAATCAATAGTTGGCAACCTTACCGAAAGGTAAAGGACGCAAAGCCAAGGGTCTAAAGCATATATGCTATGACAGCCGGTTGCATTTGTTTAAGTTGCCATTTTGTCTATGCGCAGCTTTTTATTTATTTTGTCGGCTATTGTTTTTTTTCACTCTCCTTTATTTTTTTAATAATATCCCCCTATAAAGCAGTCATTCCTCCTAATTTTATGACTGCTTTATAATTTGCCTGAAATATCAAATTTTACCAATAATATTTGTAATGTGATTATTTCTGAAGGTTAAAGATATTTGCATATGCCGTGTAACTGTGACCTATCTTTTTAGTCAAAGTTTGATTTGACCGATGGGTAAGCTCCTCGCTTCTATAGCCCACTTTTGTGTTCGGCAGGAGTATAAGCCCATGCTGAACGCAAAGGCTGACGGTTATGAGTACGCGGCGAAAATGTAGTGCGAATATCCTTTCCTCTATAAAATATGCTTTACAGCAATTACAATCGGCAATAGTGCAAAATTTAATGCTATGTATACGAGAAAAATAGTTTCTAATCTAATTTTAATCATTGTTTAATCATTGCTTAATCAAAAAAAGTTAAAATTATAATATTAGTTGTCAAAGATATTTGTACTCACTCATAATGACGGTTGCCTAAAAGGCGGTTCTGACTTAGTCGATAAAATTACAGGGGGTAAATATTATGGAAAATAAAAAATATAAGGTCCTTATTATTGAAGATGAAATAAAACTTGCACGTTTTGTCGAGTTGGAATTAAAACACGAAGGCTATGATGTTGTTATAGCGAATGACGGAAAAAAAGGGCTTGATATGTTTTTTGAGGAGAAACCGGATATTGTTTTGCTTGACCTTATGTTACCGCAGATAAGCGGTATAGAGGTTTGCCGCAGGATCAGGAAAGAGTCGGATACACCTATAATAATGATAACGGCAAAGGGCGAAGTAATGGATACGGTCATGGGGCTTGATAACGGGGCAAACGATTATATCACAAAACCGTTTGCAATAGAAGAAGTATTTGCAAGAATGCGCGTTGCCCTTAGATTGATCAATCAGGAAAAACGTGAACGTGACGAAAATATTCTTTCGGTAAAAGGTCTGACAATAGATAAGGCTTCACGCAGCGTTAAATATTTAGATAATGTTATTGAACTGACAAAACGTGAATATGACTTGCTTTTGTATCTTGTTACAAATAAAAATATAGTTATAACAAGGGATCAGATACTCAATAAGGTCTGGGGTTACGATTATATCGGTGAGACCAATGTTGTAGATGTTTATATAAGATATTTGCGTACCAAAATAGATGATAAATTTGATGTTAAAATAATACATACGATCAGAGGCGTAGGTTACTATGCAAAAGACGAATAAAATAAAAAGTTTTTATAATCGGATGCCGATAAAAAACAAGATTGCTTTGATATATTCGACGGTGTTTATACTTATTATTTTTGTAGTTTCGTGTTTTATTATTATAAACAGTATACATTATTATAAAAGCAGCTCCGTGGAAGAAATGGACGAATCCTTGGACAAAGTTGAGGAATATATAATAAACGGCGGAAAGGTAACACCAAAGTTGATCTCTGCGCAGATAAACAACCCGTATATTGTGGTAAGAGCGTGCGAGATACAAAACGGTATGGTAAAACCACCCGATGTTCCCGATGAATTTTTGCCTGATAATAATTTTCCGCAAAAACCCGAGGATGTCCCGCCTAAAGTTGAACACAATAAATATTTTGCGGACAGATCCGTCAAAATGGGCAATATCAAAGGGGATTCCTACATTTATAAATATCGTGATGTAAAAACGGCGGGTAAGGAATATATCATATTCGCTTACAGGATATATAATCACGAGATACACATGATAAATACAATGGGAACGATATTCATTGTTGAAAATTTGATAGCGGTCATCATAGCTTTTGTTATAGGCAGGTCGTTAAGCAATAAGTTGCTGCGCCCTATACGTCAGGTCGCAGATACGGCAATGAAGATCAGTGAGGATAATTTCAGCCAACGTATCGAAGAACCCGAATCGGATGACGAGGTAAAAGAGCTTGTAAATGCTTTTAATGATATGCTGGAAAGACTTCAAATATCCTTTGAACGCCAAAATCAGTTTATTTCCGATGTTTCCCATGAATTAAAGACACCCATTTCCGTTATAAAAGGGTATACGGGGCTTCTTTCGCGTTGGGGCAAAGATGATGAAGAGATACTGAATGAATCTATCGAATCTATCTCATCCGAAGCCGAGCATATGACAATGCTTATAAACAGGCTGCTTTTCTGGGCAAGGAATGATATAAACAGCAGTATCAACATTTCAAAACTTTGTATAGAAAATCTTTTGGATGAGATAAAAAAAGAGGCTGAAGTAATGGAATTGCCTGCCGAGATACAAATAAGCGGAGTAGGCAATACCTTTATTGACGGCGATTATCATTTAATAAAACAACTTATATGGATATTTGTTGAAAATGCCGTTAAATATTCGGGTGATAAAAACTGTGTTATCGAATTTAAAACAGAGGTTGACGGCAAATATGCGCTGCTTAAAATAAAAGACAACGGGATAGGCATAAAAAAAGAAGAGCTAAAAAACATATTTGAACGCTTTTACAGAGGTGATAAATCACGTAATAAAGAAATATCCGGATTTGGTCTCGGATTGTCGATCGCAAAATGGATAATGGATCATCATAACGGTAAGATCAGCGTTGACAGTACATTTGGCGAGGGTACGGAATTTACGCTTAGTTTTAATAAAAAATAGGCTTTTTGTAAAGAAACAAGTCAAATTTTGATGTTTTGCTTTACAACAAACAGGGAAATTGCAAATAATTCTTGATCGGTTTCTCCTGAGAGGTTAAAAACATGTCAAGCGCAGTTCTATATTTGATATTATTTATCTACATTTTTATTACTTTACATATAATTATCAATAGCATTTTTTGTTGATTATAATTATAAAGAGAAATGATGTTAGGATTATATCGAATTTGAAAAAATAAATATAATATTTATAATCAAATTAGTTTTACTATTAACAAATATTATTATATGTTTTTACTCATTTTCTTTATTTTTAGGCGGAGTGATAGAAATGGCAAAAAGTATCTTTGAAATATTTTTGATAACCTATTTGTTTATTATAATATCGACAACTTTTGTGTTTTCGTTAATTAGTATTTTTACAGGAATATTAATTTATGGTGTTATACTTAAATCGGATATTTCAATTTTTAACAAAATTATGCTCATAAGTTTAAATATGTTACCTATGTTTGACCTTATTACGATTTTAATAATGAAAGACAGAAAAAAGCAATCAATTAAATGAATTTTTAAGGATACCTAAGGTGTCAAAGATTATGTAAACCTCTAAACCGGCATATAATAAAAATAATCGGTTTGGAGGTTTTTGTTTATATGGAAAAGTTACTACTCTATATACTCTGATGATGTATTTCTGTTTGGCTGTAACTATGACAGCAATATTGAATCTGCATATCCCCTCCTTTGTGTTTTATTCCAAATACTCCTCTATATCTTCATACTTATCCATGGAAAGCTTTAACAGAAATTTCATAAACGAATTTTCTACTTTTCTTAGACACCCGATGATATTCGGGTAGTTTAAAAGTAAAGGCTCATTATCCGCAAGTTTTTCTGCCACATCCTCCGGAATAACTCCGATCTCCATACGATCCGTAGATTCGTTATGGAAAACAAGATCCGCATCGGCAATATAAACGAATGCATCCCCATTTGCAGCGGTATTCGTGTCTATGCACAAGGCATTCCCCCCCGGAGGTCAGGGCAAAAACAAAAACCCCGTATTCTGCAAGGTATTTTCCCGGCACTCCATTTGTGTTTTCCAAAAGGATATTGTCAATACCAAGAAGCTGTACATAGGATTCCGTCATAGGCATCTCCCACGGTTGATATTCACTGTAAAAATCTATGATTTTTCCGACTTTATCTCCAAATAAATCTTCCAACCGTTTCTTCTGTTCCGGCGTTGCCGGAAGGAATAGATCCACTTTATCAAATAATTTTTTAAAATTTTGAACAATCTTATTCATTCATAATATCCTTTCTTTTATAGCTCCTTAACATAAGCCTTATATACAGCTGATGCGCAGTCAACATGTGCCATATTTTACCGACCGGCTCGGCAATATCTCTGATAAACAGGTAAGCACAGCCGTCATATATTTCTGTGTGTGCATCAGGTAGCTTTCTGTATGTAATCACCTTTTTTACGTTCCGATCAACAGAAATATCTAAAAGATTAAGCACATATCCGGCTTATATAGTTACCGTTTCGGAACTGTATTTTACGTTTGCTTTTTCGAAAGCTCTATGATGTTGCCTACGGTATGATACTTGAATATAAGCTGCATTCAGAGCAAAATAGATAAAATGATGTCCGCAATACCGAAGAAATTGCGGACGATAGTTATTATCAGTGACTTTTATTCAATACAATACCATGTTTAGTGTCAAGCATTACAACTATTGCATTAGGTACTGCTTCAACAACATTTTTCTTTGAAGTAAGCACGGGTATGCCCATTTCTTTACCGACAGAAATTGCAACAGAAAAATCATCGTGCTTGCCGTTGCCGACAATGATAGCGCTTGCTTTTTTCATATATTCTTTAAGTGACGGATCTGTGCTGTCTGTGACGAATATTTCGCCTTTTTCAAAGTATTTTTCGGCATCTGCCGCTGTTTTGATGACCTTTGTTTTGGCGGTAACATTGCTGCCCTTTGTTTTTATCTTACCTTCCACTATAACATCGCCTACAATACCGACTTTGAGCGTATTTGTTGTACCCGTTGTTCCAAGCGGTGTACCGCCGACAAACACCATTGTATCACCGACATTGCATATGCCGTTTTCGATAGCTTTTGCCGCAACGGAATCAAACAGGCTGACAAAGTGCTGCTGTTCCATTTCGACCTTAACAGGTTTAACGCCCCATACAAGGTTAAGCTGCCTTAAAGTGCGGTCTATAGGCGTACAGCCAAGAATAATATTCGCAGGTCTGTACTTTGCTATTTTCTTGATAGCGGTACCCGTCATAGTTACAGCGCCTATACAAGCCGCATTCAAATCTTGAGCTGTTGTACATGCCGAATGACTTATAGCATTTGTAATGCCTGTCATAGTTACCGACTTGTTCCTGTTAAAATGTTCCGCATAGTTGATATTTGCCTCTATTTTTTCTGCGATCCTTACCATTGTTTCGACTGCCTCAACAGGATAATCGCCTTTAGCGCTTTCGCCGGAGAGCATTATCGCATCCGTAAAGTCGTAGATAGCGTTTGCAACGTCATTTGCTTCGGCACGGGTCGGCCTTGGGCTGTGTGTCATAGATTCAAGCATCTGAGTTGCCGTAATAACGGTTTTGCCCTTTTCTCTTGCCTTACGGATAAGATATTTCTGAACGATAGGCACTTCTTCAAGCGGTATCTCAACACCGAGGTCGCCCCTTGCGACCATTATTGCGTTAGATACCTCAAGTATCTCGTCTATGTTTTCAACGCCGTCACGGCTTTCTATTTTAGCGATTATGCTTATGCCCAGACCTTCATTCTCTTCAAGGACTTTTCTTATTTCAAGTACGTCACGGGCAGTGCGGATAAATGACGCCGCAATATAATCTATACCCATTTTGATACCGAATTTGATGTCTTCTTTATCTTTTTCGGTCAGTGCGGGCAGATTTACATGAACATTTGGCAGGTTAACACCTTTTTTGCAGCCGAGTGTACCGCTGTTTTCAATACGGCAGACAACATCGTTGCCGCTTATTTCGGTAACGGTCAGTTCTATAAGTCCGTCGTCTATAAGCACTGTAGAGCCTATATCCAAATCTTTCGGCAGGTCTTTGTATGTAACGGCGACCTTTGTATTGTCGCCGACTATATCATCGGTCGTTATAGTAAAGGTATTGCCCTTTATAAGCTCTACCGAACCGCCTTCCACATCTCTTGTACGGATTTCGGGACCCTTTGTATCCAAAATGATAGGTATAGGCATACCAAGTTCTTCTCTTGCCTGTTTGAGATTTTTTATTCTTTGACCGTGTTCTTCATAATCACCGTGTGAAAAATTGAACCTTGCGGCGTTTATGCCTGCTTTTATCAATTTTTTGATAATATCTACCTCATTTGAGGCAGGTCCGAGTGTTGCTACTATCTTTGTTCTGCGCATAATGATTTTCTCCTTTGATATATTATGTTTTTTTCTGTAAAAAGTGTGGATCTCGGTAATCAGATAGCAAGTATTTTTATTATCTTATACAGGCTGTCATCATATTCACGCTTGTATGCAAGCCCTTCTGCCAAGTCAATATCCGTATATTTGCCGTCTTTAACGATCATAATACGGTTTTTCTTACCCTCGGCAATAGCTTTTACCGCTTGATAACCCATAATTCCGGCAGCCATTCTGTCCTTTGCGGTGGGTGTTCCGCCGCGCTGCAAATGTCCGAGTATGGTAGCCCTTGTCTGTATGCCAGTTGTGCTTTCGATATACTCGGCAAGCTCCTGACTTTTGCCGACTCCCTCGGCAACAACTATAAGATTGTGATTTTTGCCGTTGCTGCGGTTTTCGAGTATTTGCTCTACCACGGCATTTCTGTCAACGGGATCTTCGGGTACAAGCACTTCCTCCGCGCCGCCCGAAAGAGCTGTCCACAAAGCAATAAAACCTGCATTTCGCCCCATTACCTCAACCACCGAACATCTTTCGTGCGAACAGGAGGTATCCCTTATTTTATTTATGGCATCAAGCGACGTATTTACAGCCGTATCGAAACCGATAGTATAATCCGAACAATCCAGATCCAGAT
The DNA here is from genome assembly GCA_947629215.1 of uncultured Clostridia bacterium. Classification (GTDB taxonomy): domain Bacteria; phylum Bacillota; class Clostridia; order Lachnospirales; family CAG-274; genus RGIG4310. The sequence goes on along the minus strand of CANRCU010000038.1, from coordinate 3,388 downwards.
CAATGGTACCGGGAATACCGATAATATTGATACCGTGTTTTGACAGATCAAGTCCGCCTGCAAGCGAACCGTTGCCGCCAATGACAACAAGCGCGTCAAGCTGTAATATACGGCAGATATTTGCTGCTTTTTCAACGCCTTCGGGCGTACGCATTTCCTCGCTTCTGGCGGTATACAGCTCGGTCCCGCCGCGGTTCATTATCCCCGAAACGTCTTTGCCGTCAAGCTCTCTTATATCGCCGTGCAGCAGCCCTTCATATCCTCGGTTTATACCGACGACTTTTATGCCGTGATCTTTGGCTGTTCTTACAACGCTGCGGATAGCCGCATTCATACCTGGAGCATCTCCGCCGCTTGTAAGCAAACCTATTTTTTTGATTTCACTCATCAGATACACTTCCTCAAAAATCAATGATAACCGACAATTCACGTGCAATTCTATAAACAGCAGGTGTTTGTCGATACAATCCTCCTAATATAATAGTATAAAAAAGTTTGCCCATAATGTCAATATTAATTTTTAAATATTTACCGATATATTGCATAGACTTGCTTAGTCGATAAAATAACTGTACTATTTTGATTATTGTGATAAAATTATGTTGCAATCATAAAAAATTTAAGATATATTATATATATATCAGTTTATGGGGGGATAATAATATGTTTGAGATCAATTTTGAAAAGGTGTATGCAAAAAATTTGACGAATGAGCCGTATTCACTTGCATTTCCTATGCCGAAAGGGGAGCTTGAAGATGAGGAGAATATCTCGGTCACGGACGAAAACGGCAGACATATGCCCGTATATTCAAGAGCAACGGCTCATTGGGACGACGGCAGCGTAAAATGGGTGTTCCTGCGTTCCGTGGCGGAACTGCCCGCAAATAAGGCTGTAAAGTATTTTTGCCATACGGACAGAAAAGAAAACGCGGATATTTTGTCATCGCTGAAAGCTGACGGCAATGTTATAGACACGGGCAAATTGCACGTTGTTTTATCCGACCAAAAAAACAAGCTGTTTGATAGTCTTTCCTACAATGGGGAAAATATTGAAACACGCCTTGTTATGCCGCCCAAAGGCAGCGCGAAAAGGGATTTTATCATAAACAAATGGGAATATGAAGAAAACAGCGCCTTATGTGCTGTGGTAACGGGTCACGGTACTGCCGATGATATGTATATAAGAGTAAGACTGACTTTTTATGCGGACAAGCCGTGGTTTGAAATATCATGCCGATTGACGGCGACCGAAGAAAATGTCGAACTCGGAGGCTGGTCGTTTGAAATAGATAAAAAAGCGGATACTTTCTGCACGGGTATATCCAACTATAAAACAAAATTCAACAGCGGCAGCGACAAGCCTGTATATACCGAAATAGATGCCAACTATCTGAAATATGAATCCAACGAACACAATCCGGAAGTGTTTTACGGCACATTCTTCGGCGAATGCAGGGACAGTCGTTTTGGGGTATGCGCAACGGTATTTCAGGCGCAGCAAAATTTCCCCAAAGCGGTCAATGTTGATAAAGATGGCATAAAAGTGTATCTTGTGCCGATAACAAAGTCTGTTATACTTAAATCGGGCATGGCAAGAGAGCAGAAATTACAGTTGCATTTCTATCCTGCCGATACCGATATACAGCAGGTAAATCATCGCAGTATAGTTTATCAGATGCCTGTTAAGCCTGAGATCTCTCCTGAAATTTTCAAAAATGCAAATGTTTTTGAAAATGTCTTTACCGAAAAGGCAATAAGCGAATATGAAATTTACCTTATAAACAAAGCCGACGAACACAGCCGCTGCTACGGCATGCTCAATTGGGGTGATTCTCCCGACGGCGGCTATACGGCGCAGGGCAGGGGAGGCGACCGCCTTGTATGGACAAACAACGAGTATGATTTTCCGCACGCTTGTATGCTTATGTACGCGCGTACAGGCGTAAGAAAATATTTGGATTATGTTCTGGTTTCGGCAAGACATCAGATAGATATAGACGTATGCCATTACAGCAATGACAAGCTTATTTTGGGCGGTCAATATGAACACTGCGCAGGGCATATAGACGAAAAAAAGGTCGTATGTTCGCATCAGTGGGTCGAAGGTCTTTTGGACTGCTATCACCTGACGGGGGACAGAGAATATTATGATACTGCTGTCGGTATAGGTGAAAATGTAAAGATATTGCTTGAACAGCCCGTTTTCCAAAAAAGCGGTCAGGCAAACGCAAGGGAAACAGGTTGGGCGCTGCGCACGCTTTCGGCACTGTATAAAGAAACAAACGATAAGTCATGGCTTGAAAAATGTAATTGGATAGTCGGTCAGTTCAGTGATTGGGAAAAAGAATACGGTCTTTGGCTTGCGCCTTATACGGATAATACGGCTATAAGGGTTGTGTTTATGATAGCTATTGCGGCTTGCAGCCTTATGCGTTATTATCGCATAGACCCACAGCCCGAAATAAAAGGCATGATACTGCGTGCGATAGACGATCTTAAAGAAAATGCTGTGCTTGATAACGGTCTTTTCTACTATAAAGAATTGCCAAGCCTTAAACGCCTTGGCAACAATCCGATCATCATGGAGGCGCTTACATATGCATATGAGCTGACGGGAAATGTCGATTACCTCAAAACGGGGCTGCCCACTTTTGAATATGTTCTCGGTTCAAAACCGTCATCAATAGTCGGAGGCGGCAAACGTATTGTGGACGATGCACTTATAAACGGCGGTGTCGGTACAAAATCTTTTGCACAGGTGATGATACCGTTTTCGACATTTTATGCTGCCGCTGCAAAGGAGGGGCTGCTGTGAATCTGCCGCAGGACGATTTTTTGCTGCTAAGCTATATAAATACACAGCTAAGAGATAATTTTGAAGATATTGACGAGCTGTGTTCGGCACTTGATATAAATAAAAAAACTGTTTCGGAAAGGCTTGAAAATATCGGCTATAATTACAATAAAGAGCTGAATGCCTTTCGATAAGTATTTAACGGCAAACGCATAATGTGTTTTGCCGTTTTTTTTATGCCGTGACGAAATATTCTTTATCGACACAGAATAAACTGTTGATGAGGTGATAAAAATGAACGTTCCGACTTTCAGCCTTATAGGCGGTGATTACAGATACAAACTGATGAAAGAGCTGTTTGAAACGGACGGTTATAAGGTGTATTCCTATTGCAATCGGTTTATAGAACAGCAGGCAGCCTGTCTTGACGAAATTCTTGAAAAAACAGATATTGCTATAGGACCGATACCCTGTTCCAGAAACGGCAGAAGTATAGCGCTGAATGATTGCAGTGAGATAGATATAGGCGTTTTCTTTAGCAAATTAAAAGAACATAATGTAACACGTTTTTTTTGCGGTGTGGTCAACAATG
>CANRCU010000037.1 GCA_947629215.1 uncultured Clostridia bacterium | reverse complement strand
CTATTACTTTTGCCTCGACACTTAGTTATGGTATGTATTTTTTCTTTTTTTCTGTCTACTTTATTGACTATATTCCATCCCATTTCAATAAGCAAGCTGATATGACTGTGACGAAGATCATGAATTCTGATCCTTTTTACTCCGCTTTTCTTTGCTCCCCTATCCATTTCGTGATGAAGATATGCCTTTGAAATTGAAAATATCCTCTCGTCCTTTTCAATTCCATAGAGCATGTTTACAAAATCCTGCATTTCATCACAAAGAAATTTGGGCATTGTTATCGTGCGATTGCTCTTTGGTGTTTTAGGTGATGTAATAATATCCCTGCCTTTTAAACGCTGATATGATTTATTGATAATAAGAGTTGACTTTTCAAAATCAAAGTCGGCAGAGGTAAGGGCGAGTAATTCACCAACCCTTATGCCGGACCAGTACAACAGTTCAAAGGCATAGTATGAAATCGGCTTATCCATAACAGCTTCGGCAAATTTCAGATATTCTTCTTTAGTCCAGAACAACATTTCTTTTCGGTGTTCCGAACCCATTGTGCCGGCACGCGATGCAGGATTGACTTTTAAGTTATAATATCTGACAGCATGATTAAAAATCGCACTTAACTGACTATGTACCGTTTTAAGATAATTTTCCGAATAACTTTTTCCTCTGCTATCTTTTGCTTTCATCATAATATTCTGCCAAGCAATAATATCTTTAGGCTCTATTGCATCAAGTTTGCGTTTGCCGAAATATGGCAAAATCTTCGTTCTTACGATATGCGATTTTGACTCCCATGTGTTTTCTTTCACACACATACGCCTGTCATGTTCATATATCTCGTAGAAACTTTCAAAAGTCATATCTAACTTGCTGTCCTGTTTAAGCATTTGCTCATGCTCCAATGTAACAGCTTCTTTCTTTGTGGCAAAACCGCGTTTGCTTGTCTGCTTGCGCTCTCCATTCAAATCGGTGTAACGATAAAGCACACGCCATGTTCCTGTTTTGTTGTCCTTATATACAGACATATTTAACCCTCCTCATACAAATATTTCTTTTCAAAAAACTTTCTGTTTACCTTGCCGCTTACAACAAAGTAACCCATTTTCTTTAACTCGTCGTTAAGATCCTTTACTATTTTATAAGCACAAGACATTGATACGCTTAACACTTCCGCAACTTCTGCTGCCGTAATAAATTTTGACATAAAATTTCTCCTTTCAATCTTCCTTACTATAAATATATCTTTTTTCAAAAAACTTGCGGCTTATCTTACCTTGAACTGTAAGATAACCCATTTTTTCTAACTCGGCATTTAATTCCTTGACTATTTTCTGTGATGTAGTTCTGCCGACACCGAGTTCTTTTGCCACATCTGCTGCGCTCATAAAATTCGATATAAAATCCCTCCTCTCCGTATAGAATAAACATCATAAACATATTTGTTTAACTTTGCGATGATATTATACTAAACATTTTAAGTTAAGTCAAGTGGTTTTTAAAATTTCTTAACTTTTTTGTTTAAGTTTTTATTGCAATATCATTTTATATGTGTTACAATAGATAAAACAAAACTGTTTAGGAGTGAAAATACATGGCAATCGGACAAAGAATAAAATATTTCAGAAACTTAAAAGGTATGACCCAAAAGGAACTTGGTCTTGCTGTCGGTTTTACAGACAAAACAAGTGATGTTCGTATAGCACAGTACGAATCCGAGGCAAGAGTTCCGAAAGAAGATATGCTAAAAAGCATTGCCGAGGTTTTAGGTGTAAGCCCCGGAGCTATTGCTATACCCGAAATTGATACCTATGACGGTGTTATGAGAACTCTGTTTGCATTAGAGGATATGTATGGCTTTAAAATAAAGAATTTTGACGGTGAACCCTGTCTTACACTTGAAAAGGTCTTTAACCCTAATTTTTCTATTCTGTTTGAAAAATTCCTCGCATGGCAGCAGATGTCGGAAAAATGTCTTAATGATGAGATAACGAAAGAGGAGTATGACAAATGGCGATACCATTATCCGCAATCTTCTCTTTCGGATATAAATGAAATTTTGAACTCGTAACGCAAAAAGACCTTACCGATCAAATGTCTGTAAGGTCTTAAGTCTGAATTATTGAAAAATAGTGAAAAGTGTTGCCATTTTGTTGCCAAAACGGTGTTGTTATATCTGAAACTCGCTGTTTAAGCGTGTTTCGATAGATTGTACATTATTCCCACTCTATCGTTGAAGGTGGCTTTGTGGTAATATCATAGACTATTCTATTGATATGTGCAACTTCGTTAACTATCCTATTGCTGATTTTAGCAAGCACGTCATAAGGTATTCTTGCAAAGTCGGCGGTCATAAAGTCTGTTGTGGTAACGCCGCGCAAAGCGAGGGTATAGTCATAAGTGCGGCTATCACCCATAACGCCGACGCTGCGCATAGAAGTCAGCACGGCAAAATACTGGTGAATATCGCGGTCAAGGCCTGCGTTTGCTATCTCCTCACGGAAGATAAAGTCTGCGTCCTGAAGCAGAGATATTTTTTCCTCCGTTATATCCCCTATTATTCTTATCGCAAGTCCGGGACCGGGGAAAGGCTGTCTGCGTATAAGATATTCGGCAAGCCCCAATTCCGAACCCAATTGACGCACTTCGTCTTTAAAGAGTAAGCGCAGCGGTTCGATTATTTCTTTAAAATCAACATAATCGGGCAGACCGCCTACATTGTGGTGGCTTTTTATAACTGCGGCATCGCCTGCGCCCGATTCGATAACATCGGGGTATATAGTACCCTGCGCAAGAAAATCGACCGTGCCTATTTTTTTTGCCTCAGCCTCAAAAACGCGGATAAATTCTTCACCGATTATCTTTCGCTTTGTTTCGGGATCGTCAACGCCCGCAAGTTTTGCAAGAAATTTGTCTTTTGCGTTCACACGCACAAAATTTATGTCCCAGTCTGCGAAAGCCTGTTCGACTTCGTCGCCCTCGTTTTTGCGCATAAGCCCGTGATCGACAAAAATACAGGTCAGTTTGCTGCCGACCGCCTTTGAGAGCAAAGCCGCCAAAACACTGCTGTCCACACCGCCCGAAAGCGCAAGCAGCACCTTTCCTTCGCCGACTTTTTCCCTTATTTCGCGTATGGCGGTTTTTGCATAATTGCTCATTGACCAGTCGCCGCTGCATTCGCATACATTATATAAGAAATTTCTAAGCATTTCCACGCCGTTTTCGGTATGCATAACCTCGGGATGGAATTGTATGCCGTATAATTTTTTTTCGGTATTCTGCATAGCCGCAACGGGGCAATTATCCGAATGAGCGACGGATATAAAGCTCTCGGGCAGTTTGCTTATGTGGTCGGTATGGCTCATCCATGTGATGCCGTTTTCGGGCAGGTCTTTGAATATCGGCGAATCATTGTCAAATTTTGTGGAAGTTTTTCCGTATTCGCGCGTCTGAGCAGCAGAAACTTCTCCGCCGAGAGTATATGCCATGAGCTGGCAGCCGTAACATATACCCAAAACGGGTACGCCAAGCGTAAATATTTCCTTATCTATATGCGGAGAATCCTCCAGATAGACACTGTTGGGTCCGCCCGTGAAAATTATGCCTTGGGGAGCAATTTTCTTTATTTCTTCAATCGGTGTTTTGTAATTTTTGACTTCGCAATACACGTTGCATTCACGCACTCGCCGCGCGATAAGCTGATTGTATTGTCCGCCAAAATCCAGTATTATAACTGTTTCTTGCATCGGTCATTCCTCCGTATTTCTATGTTTTGCGCCGCTCAGACGTCAATGATATTCGTATCTTCGCCCGAGTCCTCGGCGGCTTTTATGCATTTGTGTATATTAAACGCCGTTATGGCGTCGCTTACAGCCGTTACAAGCATACTTATGCCTATAAGCATAAGCAGCGTTGCGCTTGCCGAAAACGGGTCAAGCAGCGCCACAACGCCAAGTATTATGCCTATCACCCCAAGTACGGCTGCCACCGTGGGGTTGCCGCCCTTAAAATGATGTATATCGACAGCATATTGCAATTTGAGTATACCTGCTATTATAATGACAAACGCAAGTATATAGCCTACGATATTGGCTGCCGTTTCGGGGCGCAGCAACATAAAAACGCCCAATATGACAAGTATTATACCGCTTGTCATGGAATTGCGCTGTATGCCCGCATAATTTTTCTCGCCTATGTAAAACATTATTTTGATGATACCCGCTATAAGCAGGCAAACGGCGATCATTTTACCGATAGTGATAAACGCCGTATCGGGGCAGAAAATAAAAAACAGCCCCACAACAGCATAAATTACCGCCGTGAACACCAGTTGTCTGAGATTTGATCTTAAAAATTCCATCAACTCGCCTCCTTTATAAGATTATAACATATTTCTTTATTTATTCAAAGTATTTTTTTAAAATTCTTTTGGTCGTGTTGGGGCTTGACGCCGACAAAACGGTTATGTTACAATTAAGATTACAATATAAAAAAGAACTTGGTGAAAATTATGTCTGTATTGACTGTGGACAAGCTGAATTTCAGCTATCCCGACAAAAAAATACTGAACGACCTTTCTTTTGCCGTAGACGAGGGCGACTTTTTGTGCGTTGTCGGCACAAACGGAACGGGTAAGTCCACTTTGCTGAAACTTATACTCGGCTTTCTTGCGCCGGATTCGGGCAGCATACAAATTGAGGGCGTACCTAACGATAAATTTAAAAATCACGGCGATATAGCCTATGTTTCGCAGAAAGCGACCGCCTTCAACAGGGATTTTCCCGCAACGGCGGAGGAAATAGTCGGTCTGGGGCTTTCGGGCAGGCTCAGCCTTTTCAAAAAGCTGAATGCCGCCAACAAAGCGCAGGTGGCGGAAGCGCTTGAACGCGTAGGCATGAGCGGATATGCGAAAAAACTTATCGGGCGGCTCTCGGGCGGACAACAGCAGCGTGTTTTTATAGCAAGAGCGCTTGTTTCGCAGCCGCGTATACTTTTTTTGGACGAACCGACCGTTGGTATAGACGCCGAGGCAGTGGATTCTATCTGTTGTCTTTTGGGTGAGCTGAACAAAAACGGGCTGACAATAGTTATGGTAACGCACGATATATCTTCCACGATATATCATGCCGACAAGGTGTTGAAAATTTCGGAAAACGGCTGCGGAACGCTTGTTTCCGCACATGATTACATTGCGGATTTTCGTTTTGCGCACGATCGGGGTAGTGAACATGGAAATATTTAAAATGGCATTTATGCAGCGCGCCGTTATGGTGGCTGTGCTTATTTCGATAATAACGCCTATGATAGGTAATGTCATTGTGCTGAAAAGGCTGTCGACCATAGGCGACGCTTTGTCACACGCGGGGCTTGCGGGTGTGGCTATCGGGCTGTGTTTCGGCGCAGACCCCGTTATATCGGCTGTTATCATGTCGATAGCGGCGGCTTTGATAATTGAATTTATAAGGCGTAAATTTGAGGGCTATGCGGAAATGGCGACGGCTGTGACTTTGAGTTTTGCCGTGGGCATGACGGCTGTTTTTTCGGGCTTTGTGAAAGATGCCGCAAGCTTTAACAGTTTTCTTTTTGGGTCAATAGTGGCAATTTCGCAAACAGAGCTGTATGTGACGGTCATACTCTGTCTTGTGGTGCTGGCGGCAGGGATACTGCTTTACAGGGCGCTTTTTTTCATCACTTTTGACGAACAGGGCGCAAAGGCGGCGGGCATACCCGTCGGGGCTGTAAATACGGTGTTTACGCTGATGACAGCCGTTGTGGTGGCTGTGGCGTCAAGGACGGTCGGCGCGCTTCTAATATCAAGCCTGATGATAATACCCGTTGCGTGCAGTATGATAGTGTCAAAAAGCTACCTCGGCAATCTTATAATGTCGGTGGTGTTTGCGTTGATATTCACTATTACAGGCTTGATAATAACGGCGCTTTACGATGTAAGGCCGGGCGGTACGATAGTGCTTACGGGTATTGCGGTGCTTATTGCGCTTTTGCCGTTTAAAAAAAGGTAAACGGAGGAAAACTGTATGTCAAAAAAGAGAACGGAGGAATTTCTCAGCTTATACAGTCGCTTAGAAGCTGTAGGGCGTGAGAGATATTTCAAAAATTCACGCGAAAACGAAAATATAATAGGCAGATTGATGAATCTGCCGCAATTACGCGAATTTAAAGAAGATATAGATTATTGTCGGGTGGTGCGTAATTTTTTGTCGCATAACCCGCGTGTAGGGAGTAATTATGCGATAGAGCCGTCCAAGGAAATGGTCGATTTTCTCAGAGAGTTGGTGGAACATATAGACAATCCGCTGACTGCGTATGATTATTCGATAAAAATAAATAATATGTATAACGTGGATCTCAAAAGCAATATCGTCGATGTGGTGCATCATATGCAGATAATGGGGTTCACGCATGTGCCTGTGCTGGATAACGGGCTGTTGTTCGGCGTGTTCAGCGCAAATGTGCTTTATACCTATCTTTCGCATACACAAGGCAAGATAGAGAGTTTTGATACCGAAATGGCGTTGTTGGCGGAGTATTTACCGATACACAAGCATACTAACGAGTATTTTGCATTTATGTCAAGGAATAAAAGTCTTTATGAAGTGACAAGGCTTTTTAAGATAGATGTCAGAAGTATGAAACAGCTTGCGGCTGTGTTTCTGACGGAGAACGGGCGCGCAGATGAAAAAATACTTGCAATGCTTACACCTTATTCCATTCTGCGCGACGCGCCGGAACATTTTTAAGCGTAAGTTTTTGTATATGTGCTTGACAGACACGAAAAGTGTATGTTAATATATTATTATGTAATATATATAATTTTTTTGGGGCTTTTTGACACTCGGTGACCTTGTTAAACGAGGTTTGACCTAAAAAACACAGTTGCCCCGAATATTCATTTGGAATGGATCTACAGATAATTAAATTTATTCGGAAAATTTTTAACATTTTGGTATGATCGATTTTTGTGTTTGATTTATATAAAAACTATTTTCCTCCGTTTTTTTAAACGGATGGGCATAATTATAGGAACAGTGTTCCCAAAATAAACAGGTTTTGTTCTGAGAGGATAATTTACAATGTATGAAATAGCCACAAAAGGCAAGATCAAACATTTAGATTTTATATTACTTGATTTCCTGTGTATGCATGTATCGCTGATGTTGGCGTTTTTACTGAGGTATGCGGGTGATTATGCCTTTTACTATGACGGTTACATGCTCATAGCTATAATATATTCGATGTGTTTCGGCTTAACGGTGCTGTTTTATGCAGGCTACAAAAACATACTCAAACGCGGCGTTTATAAAGAGATGATATGCACAATAAAAATGAATGTCATGGTTTCCGTGCTGGTGGTATTGGTGCTGTTTATGATACGCCGTTCGGAGTCGTCATCACGTGCCATTTTTGTTATGAATTTTGCGATGAGCGTGATACTGTCGTTTTCGATTCGTATGCTGCATAAAAATTCATTGCTGAAAAAAGGCGGTAATAAAAATCATTCGCTTATTGTTATCTGCCTTGAGGAAAACGCCGAACACTTCCTTGACTGTATCGCCGCAAACGGCTTTGGTATTAATGTAACGGGCATAATAACCGCCGATAGGGATAAAAAAGGCACTTCCATACGCGGTATTCCCGTTGTTGCAAACGCCGATGATGCCGTAATGTATATGTGCAGGAATTGGGTCGACGAAATTTTTATCGGCAAACAGACAAACGACGCAATGCCGGAATTCTCAGAAAATCTCCAGCTTGCCTGCCGTAAAATGGGCATAACCGTGCATACTATGCTGCTGCCGCTCAAAAGAGAGGAAGATAATACCCTGACAGAGAAATTTGCAGGGTTTCTTGTGATGACGCAAAGCGTGGCAACGGTCACACGCGGTCAGATGTTCATAAAACGCGCAATGGATATAATGGGCGGCGCTGTCGGCTGCTTTTTGACACTGATACTTTTTATCTTTGTTGCGCCGTGCATAAAAATTGCTTCGCCCGGACCGATATTCTTTTCGCAAAAACGCGTCGGCAAAAACGGCAAGATATTCAAGATATATAAATTCAGAAGTATGTACCTTGACGCCGAGGAACGCAAAAAAGAGCTTATGAAACAAAATAAAGTCAAAGACGGTATGATGTTCAAAGTGGATAAAGACCCGCGTATAATAAAGGGCATAGGACATTTTATAAGGGATTATTCGATAGACGAGTTCCCACAGTTTTTTAATGTGCTTAAAGGCGATATGAGCCTTGTCGGCACACGCCCGCCCACATTGGACGAGTGGGAAAAATACGAACTTCACCATAGAAAACGCCTTGCAATAAAACCAGGACTTACGGGTATGTGGCAGGTCAGCGGCAGAAGCAAAATAACCGACTTTGAAGATATAGTCAAACTTGATACACAGTATATCGAAAACTGGAGTATCGGTTTTGACATCAAAATAATACTGAAAACTATAGTGGTCGTACTTAAACGTGACGGCTCTCAATAGTATTTATTTTTGGGGAAAATTACTTTTAAAACAGCAAAAACGAAGTTTTTGCAAAAAGTTTTTGCTCCGCTTTTTACAAAAAAGCGGACGGGGTTCGGGGCAGCGCCCCGAAAAAACATCTTTACCACAGAAAGGAGTCAATATACCATGAAAGCGATAATCCTTGTTGCGGGCTATGCCACTCGCCTTTATCCGCTTACCCAAACCACCCCTAAGCCACTGCTTGAGGTCGGCGGCAAGCCTATCATAAACTATATAATAGAACAGATAAACACTATACCCACAGTCGATAACATCTACGTTGTCAGCAACCATAAATTCGCCCAACACTTCACCGACTGGGCATCCGCTCTTGATAACCCTATCCCGATAACCGTACTTGACGACGGCACTTCCACCGAAGAGACCCGCCGCGGCGCTATCGGCGATATTCAATTTGTTATAGATACCGCAAATATCGACGACGAACTTATGATAATAGCCGGCGATAATCTGTTTACTTACAGCCTCGCCGAATACTGCGATTATTATAAGGCAAAAAACTCCGACTGCGTCTGTGTCAAACAATTTGACGACCCCGAAATGATAAAACAACTTGGCGTTGTCCTGCTTGACGAAGATAATAAGATCCTTGACTTTGAGGAAAAACCCCAACAACCCAAAAGCAATAAAGCCGCTTTTGCGACTTATATATACCAAAAATCTACCGTACCTATGATCCGTCAATACCTTGATGCGGGCAATAAACCCGACGCACCCGGTAACTTCCTTGCATGGCTGAGTAAGGTAAAAGACGTCTATGCTTATGTCATGAACGGCGAATGCTATGACATCGGCACACATAAAGCCCTTGCAGAAGTCCGTGAAATATTTGGCGATACCGCAAAATAAATTTATATTCTATATTACCCTAAGCTGCCGCTGTTTCACCGAAACGGCGGTTTTTTTTATTAATATCTGTGATAAACAAAAATTATACTTGTATTTATACCGAAAAAAAGTTATAATTATTACATCGGAAGTGTTTTTTTACACAACGAAATAAACGATAAGGGGTGTTTCTTTTGAAAAAAGATATACTTGATATTTTGGAAAACGACAGCAGGAAAACCGTTGAAGAGATCGCGCTTATGCTTGGCAAAACGCCCGAGGAAGTCGCGGCGGCAATAGCGGAAATGGAAGCCGATAACATAATCTGCGGTTACTCTACCCTTATCAATTGGGAAAATGTCAAAGACGATTTTGTGACAGCTATGATAGAAGTCAAAGTAACACCCAAACGCGATATGGGTTTTGAGCATATTGCAAGGCGTATCTACGGCTTTAACGAGGTCAAGAATGTCTATCTTATGTCGGGCGGTTATGACCTGCTTGTTATGATGGAAGGCAGAAATCTGAAAGAAATATCCACCTTTGTTTCGACAAAGCTCTCGGCGCTTGACAGCGTACTCAGCACAGCCACACATTTTGTGCTGAAAAGATATAAAGAACACGGGGTTATTTTTGACAAAAACTCCGAAAACGACGAAAGGATGATCGTTTCGCCATGAAAAGACCCGAAGATTTTGTGAGTGAAAAGGTGCATACAATGCCCTTTTCGGGAATAAGAAAGTTTTTTGATGTTGCCAATGAAATGGAGGATGTTATTTCCCTCGGCGTTGGCGAACCGGATTTTGATACGCCTTGGCCTATCCGCGAACGCGCTATATATACGCTTGAAAAAGGCAGAACGGTCTATACCTCAAATGCGGGCTTGCTCGAACTGCGTGAGGAAATATCAAAGTATATGCGCCGCACAGTCAATGTAGACTATGACCCGAAAACTCAGGTGCTTGTGACCGTCGGCGGCAGCGAGGCTGTTGATGTTGCCATGCGAACGGTCGTTTCACCGGGCGATGAGGTGCTTGTGGTCGAGCCGTCGTATGTTTGCTATAAACCCTGCGTTACGCTTGCGGGCGGTACTCCGATAGTTGTGAACACCAAAGCCGAAAACGATTTTCGCCTTGTCCCCGAAGATATACTGGATAAACTGACCGATAAGACCAAAGCTATAATTTGCTGTTATCCCAATAACCCTACGGGCGCCATTATGGAATATGCCGATTGGGCAAAAATAGTTGAGGTGCTGAAAGACCGTGATATACTGCTTATCAGCGACGAGATTTATTCTGAGCTTACATACGGTGACAGGAAACACGTTTCACCGGCGCAATTTTCCGAAATGAAGGACAAGACAATAGTTGTGAACGGCTTTTCCAAGTCTTTTGCAATGACGGGCTGGAGGCTCGGTTTTGCCCTTGGGGATCCCGAAATAATAAAAGAAATGACAAAGGTGCATCAATATGTTATAATGTGCGCACCGACCGTCAGTCAGCGTGCTGCAATAGAGGGACTGCGTGTCTGTGACGACGATGTGCAGCGTATGCGCAAACAGTATGATATGCGCAGAAGAGTTATGCGCCGCGGTTTTCTTGATATGGGGCTGGATTGTTTTGATGCGCTCGGCGCTTTCTATCTATTCCCGTCCATACAGTCTACGGGGCTTCGCTCTGAGGAATTTTGTCAAAGGCTTTTAATGGAGGAAAGGGTCGCGGTGGTACCCGGCAATGCGCTCGGCGATGCGGGCGAGGGTTTTATACGCTGTTCTTATGCTTATTCCATAGAGGATATAAAAAAGGCGCTTGAACGCATCGCAAGGTTCGTTAAAAAACTTAAAACAGAAAAGGAGTGACGTTCTGTGTTTGACGAATTGAAAGAGATAATAGAAAACAGCGATAATATTGTGTTTTTAGGCGGCGCGGGTGTTTCTACGGAAAGCGGTATACCCGATTTCAGAAGCGCGGACGGATTGTATAATGCAAAGATAAAGTACGGGCTTTCTCCGGAGGAGATAATAAGCCACAGCTATTTTATGCGACATACGGATACTTTTTATGATTATTATTTCAATAATCTTATATATGTCGATGCTAAGCCGAACAAGGCGCATTTTGCGCTTGCCAAGCTGGAAAAAATGGGCAAGCTCAAAGCTGTTGTTACTCAGAACATAGATAATCTGCATCAGCTTGCAGGCTCGGAGAATGTGCTTGAACTGCATGGGTCTGTGTATCGAAATTATTGTATGGACTGCGGTACATTCTATTCGCTTGAGGATATAATCGGTGAAAAGACCACACCGCATTGTCCCAAATGCGGCGGTATAATAAAACCCGATGTGGTGCTTTATGAAGAACCGCTGGATAATACGGTCTGGAATAAGGCGTTTAAGGCTATATCCGAGGCAGATGTGCTTATTGTCGGCGGTACGTCGCTTGTGGTATATCCTGCCGCAAGCCTTGTCAGCGCATACCGCGGAAAGAAGCTCGTGCTTATAAACAAGGGCGAAACATCTTATGACGAACTTGCCACAGTCGCCATACACGAGAGTATAGGCAAGGTATTGTCCGCTGTTGTGTGAGGTATTTTATTATATATTGGGCTTTGCCCCATACCCCACAAGCCTTTTTGTAAAAAGGCTTGACCCAAAAACAAAAGCCGTCCCAAATTTTCTAATTTGGGACGGTTATTTGATTCTTTGTCAAATGGTGTTTTGGCGATCATTAAAAATTTCACGAGTGGCGTAGGCTTATCTGCGCCACTTTTTCTATGCGAATAATATCGATATGTTTTATAATATTTGGTGTGGTTTAATGTAATCACACCAAATATTACAGAAAAAAATTCCTCGAAAGCATACTTTGGGGGAATTTTTTTGATTTGTATACATATAACAATTTTATATATTTAATATAACAAAATTTTATGAAAATGTCAATGTATTATGACAAAATTTTACATAAAATATTTATTCCCTAAAAGTATATGATTTCGGTAAGAACCGAAATTTATGACTCGTTGGATTTTTGTTTGTGTAAATATTAATTATAATGAGGTGATATTATGGTAAAAGAGTTATTTTTTAATATGCCGATATTATTGGCGTCTATTCAAGAAGACATGTGTATTGAAATGACTAAGATATTGATAATTACGTTTGCAATTTTTTTTGGGATACCTATTATTATTATATATAGTATAATGAAAATACGGAAAGAAAAGCTGGAAAAGGAAGAATTGGAGCGGCAATGGCAGGAGGAAGAAAAACGTAGAAAAGAAGAGGAAAAGAAAAAATTAAATGATTACATACTATTTTATAACAAGTGCAAAAGGAATTCACTAAATAAAATTGAAACCGATGAAGAAAAGAGGTCGCTGCGTTTAATTGCGAGTGCATTTGGTATAACAGAAACTTCAAAAGCCATTGAATATTATAATATCGGTAAAAAGGAAGTAGAAAAAAGAAATCAAAATATAATAG
>CANRCU010000036.1 GCA_947629215.1 uncultured Clostridia bacterium | reverse complement strand
TGGGTCTTATGCCCATGGTGCTCAATCAGGACGCCCTTTTCAAAGATTATGACGCCTTTGAAAAGCATAACGGCGTGGATTGTATAGAATGCGGCTCGTGCAGCTTTGTCTGCCCCGCCAAGCGTCATCTTGCCCAAAGCCTGCGCATAACAAAACGCACCGTTATGGGCATTATCAGGAACAGGAAGGAGGCTGAAAAGAATGGAAAATAATTTAATGGTTTCCTCAACACCGCATATACGCTCAAAAGAAACCATAAGCACGGTCATGCTCGATGTTGTCATTGCGCTTATCCCCGCGGCTGTTATGGGCGTTGTTTACTTCGGTATGAGGGCGCTTGCGCTTATGGTCATCTCCGTTGTTTCGGCTGTTGTTTTTGAGGCTCTTTATCAGAAACTTACGGGCAAAAAAGTGACCGTCACCGACTTTTCGGCTGTTATAACGGGTCTTTTGCTCGCTATGAACCTGCCTTCCACAGCTCCGTTCTGGGTACCCGTTGTGGGCGCATTTTTCGCCATAATTATTGTAAAACAGCTTTTCGGCGGCCTTGGTCAGAACTTTATGAACCCTGCGCTCGGCGCAAGAGCTTTCCTTGTAGCGTCTTACCCGACGTATATGACGGGCGCCGCTTTCGTGCCGACAAGCTCGGGCGTGATAGGCGCGCTTGACGCAACAACAACGGCTACTCCGCTTTCGCAATTATCCGAAGGCACTATACGCACCCTCACTCAGCAGGATTACATAAACGCCCTCATCGGCAACGTAGGCGGCGTTATCGGCGAGACCTGCGCAATAGCGCTTGTCATCGGCGGACTTTACCTTATTATTCGCAAAGTCATAAGCTGGAGGATACCCGTTACTTATATATTGACTGTTTTTCTGCTGACTTGGTTGTTTAAGCTGGCAGGTATTGCGCCAAACAGAGAGCCGCTTTACGAGCTGCTCACGGGCGGTCTTATGCTCGGCGCTTTCTTTATGGCGACGGACTACGCGTCATCGCCTATGACACCCGTCGGTCAGCTCATTATGGGCGTCGGCTGCGGTGTGTTTACCACCCTTATACGTATTTTCGGCGGTTATCCCGAGGGCGTTTCCTATTCGATACTGCTTATGAACCTCTGTGTTCCGCTTATCGACAGGTATACAGCGCCTAAAATATTCGGGGAGGTGAAGAAGAAATGAGTGTTGTTAAAACATCGGGTTCTCTTTTTGTTATAGCGGCGGTGGCTGCGGCGGCTCTGGGCTTTGTAAACAGCGCCACGGAGGCTACGATACAGCAAAGAGAGATAGAGACAAAAAATCAGGCTATGAAAGACGTTCTGCCCGACGCTGCCAAATTTTCAGCAGATAACGAAATAAACGAGGGCGTCATAACGAGCTATTCCGAGGGCAGCGCAAACGGCAAAGTCGTGGGCTATGCCTTCTCGGTCGAAACAAGCGGTTTCGATAAGGGGCTCAAACTTATGGTCGGCATAGATAAGGACGGCGTTATCAGCGGTGTCAAGGTCATCGGTTCCAAAGAAACGGCAGGTCTTGGCGCAAGGGCTGAGGAAGTGCTTTCGCCGGAGTTCAAGGGCAAGAGCGGTGAACTCACCGTCAACAAGACCGGCAATGCGGGTGACAGCGAGATAAACGCCATTACGGGCGCAACTATCACCTCAAACGCAGTCACAGGTGCTGTCAATGACGTTCAGGACTACTTTGACCAAAATCTGAAAGGAGGCAAGGGCTGATGGGAAATCCGATAAAAATATTGAAAAACGGCATAATTGACGAAAACCCGACTTTTGCTCAGGTCATCGGTATGTGCCCCACCCTTGCGGTCACAACAAGCGCAATAAACGGCGTGGGTATGGGTCTTTCCACCCTTGCGGTGCTGACCTGCTCAAACTTTGTTATATCCGTTATAAGAAAATTTGTGCCCGACGAGGCGCGTATACCGTGCTATGTTGTGGTCATAGCAAGCTTTGTTACTATAGTGGAGATGCTGCTCAAAGCTTTTGCGCCCCCAAGCCTTGTGGACGCCTTGGGCGTGTATATACCGCTTATAGTTGTTAACTGTCTTATACTTGCAAGAGCGGAGGCTTTTGCGGGCAAGAACGACCCGATAGATTCACTCTTTGACGGGCTTGGCATGGGGCTTGGCTTTACGCTTGCGCTCACGGTGCTTGGCGCTGTAAGAGAGATACTCGGCAACGGTTCCGTTTTCGGGCTTACGATACTGCCCGAGGCGTTCCCAAGAACTATCGTTATGATATTGCCGCCGGGTGCGTTCCTTGCGCTTGCATTTCTTATGGTCATTGTTAATTTGATGCGCGGCAGCGCCAAGAAGTAAGGGAGGGTCGCAGTTATGGATTTGATTTTTATACTTTTGGGTGCGATCTTTGTCAATAACTTCGTGCTTTCGCAGTTTTTGGGTATTTGTCCGTTCCTCGGTGTTTCCAAAAAGGTGGAAACGGCTGCCGGCATGGGCATTGCCGTTATATTTGTTATAACGCTCGCTTCGGCTGCAACATGGCTTGCATACAAGTTTATACTTGTGCCGCTGAAGTTGGAGTATTTGTACAATATCGCATTTATTCTTATTATTGCGTCATTGGTGCAGTTGGTGGAGATGTTCATTAAAAAGTCCTCGCCGTCGCTGTATCAGGCGTTGGGCGTGTATCTGCCGCTTATAACGACAAACTGCGCTGTTTTGGGTGTGGCTGTTAATAATATGAACAACGGTCTGGATTTTATTTCGTCGGTAGTTAGCGGTATAGGCGCAGCAGCGGGCTTTGCGCTGGCAATAGTGCTGTTTGCGGGTATAAGAGAAAGATTGGAGCGCTGTAATATACCCAAGGCTTTTCAGGGCTTCCCGATAACGCTTATAACAGCCGGGCTTATGGCTATTGCATTTTTGGGATTCTCGGGTATGAGTATGAGTTGATGGGGGTTATTCGGGGACTCCGTCCCCGTGCCCCTGCAAGCCCTTTGAAAAGGGCTTGACCCTAAACTTATATGCAAAAACTTCGTTTTTGCGGAGGTTAAGGAAAGAAAAATCATATTTTCGATGTATAATAATTATTAATGCTCTGTTTAGCTAAAAAAGCTCCGGGGCGAAGCCCCATTTCCGTGTGAGCTTTTTTCTTCAAAAAAAGCGAGCGCGGCGGGGCAAGGACAAAGCGTTTACGCTTTGTTCGCAGCCACGTGATTATAACTAACTTATTTTTTGCCCCGCTTTTTCCTAAGTGAAAAATTACTTTTCGTTTACGAAAAGTAAAATTTTTCACTTAGCTTTTAGAAAAAAAGCGGGTGGGGTATGGGGCAAAGCCCCATTGAAATCAGGAGGAATCAACAATGGATATCAGCAGTATACTTCTGCCTGTCGCAAGTATAGGCGGTATGGGTGTCCTTTTTGGCGCAGGTCTTGGCGTAGCGGCTATCAAGCTGAAAGTCGAGCAGGACGAAAGGATACCGTTGGTAAGAGATTGTCTGCCGGGCGCAAATTGCGGCGGCTGCGGTTATGCAGGCTGCGATGCGTTGGCAGAGGCAATAGTCGGCAAAAAAGCGCCTATTAACGCTTGTCCCGTCGGCGGCGCGGCTGCTGCGGCAAGGATAGGCGACGTATTGGGCATAAAAGCCGAAGTCGGCGCAAGAAAAGTCGCTTTTGTCAAGTGTAACGGCAATTGCGATGCGGCAAAAGATAAATTTGTGTATTACGGCGAAAAGGATTGTGACCTTGAAAACGGCGTGTCGGGCGGTCATAAGGCTTGCGCATACGGCTGTCTTGGCGACGGCAACTGTGTCAAAGCCTGTCAGTTCGGCGCTATTGATGTGGTAAACGGCGTTGCAGTGGTCAACAGCGAAAAATGCGTTGCCTGCGGCGCTTGCATAAAGGCTTGCCCGAAACACCTTATAGAGCTTGTACCCGATGACAAAAAAGTGCGCGTATCATGCAGTTCGCACGATATGCCCAAACCGTCAAAGGATAACTGTTCAAATGCCTGCATGGGCTGTAAGCTTTGCGAAAAGAATTGCCCCGAAAAGGCTGTTACGGTAACGGATTTCCTTGCCAAAGTGGATTATGACAAATGCACCATGTGCGGCACTTGCATACAGAAATGCCCGACTAAGGCTATCTCGGAGGTCTATCCGTCAAAAGAACAAAAAGAAGTTTCTTGATTTGGTTTTATTTGGGACGTTGTTCCCAAACCCAAAAAGCGGAGGAAAACCTTAATATCACCGTCCTAAATTTTATTTTGGGACGGTTTTTTTAGTTTATAGAATTTATTATTAAATGGGGCTTTGCCCCAAACCCCACAAGCCTTTTGAAAAAGGCTTGACCTAAAACTTTATAGTGGGCGATCAAAGCAATATTCTGAAATGCAAGCCCCGCAAATGATCTCCGTTGCGTCCCGCTTTTTCCTAAGCGAAAAATTGCTTTTCGTTTACAAAAAGTAAAATTTTTCGCTTAGCCTTCAGAAAAAAAGCGGACAGGGTATGGGGCAGCGCCCCATTTAGATAAATAAAAAACAGCCTCACGGAGAAACATTTGCGTGTTTGCCGTAAGGTTGGTTTGTTGGTAGGGTTTGAAAAGTTTGTTGATAAAACAGTCTTTGGGGCGAAGCCCCATATCCGTGTGAGCTTTTTTCGAAGAAAAAAGCGAGCGCGGCGGGGCAAGGACAAAGCGTTTGCGCTTTGTTCGCAGCCACGTTATTAAAAGTAACTTATTTTTTGCCCCGCTTTTCTAAGCGAAAAATTTATTTTTCGCTTAGGCTTTCCAAAAGCGGGCGGGGTATGGGGCAGCGCCCCATTCAGATCAAGTAACTTATTTTTTGCCCCGCTTTTTCCTAAGTGAAAAATTGCTTTTCGTTTACGGAAAGCAAAATTTTTCGCTTAGACTTCAGAAAAAAGCGGGTGGGGTTTGGGGCAAAGCCCCATTTAAATCCGCATAATCAAGCAAAAAAGATATAAAATATTTACGGAGGTATAAATATGAAACGTATCTTTTTTGTTATCACGGGAACTTTTATCATGGCAGCGGCATTAAATATATTCATTGAACCCTGCTCTCTTGTTACAGGCGGGGCGTCGGGGCTTGCCGTCATTGTCAAAGCTGTAGGAACGCGTTTTTTCGGCATATCAATACCGCTGTGGCTAACCAACGCAGCGCTCAATCTGCCCCTGCTGATATGGTCGTACACCGCATTGGGCGGCAAATTCACAAGCGGCACCACCGCGGGAACTCTGCTGCTGAGTCTGTTTTTGAAACTGACCGAAGGTCTGCCCTCTCTTGCTCAAAAGGATATTTTCATAGGCGCTGTATTCGGCGGTGCAATAATGGGTTTGGGGCTTGGGCTTGTACTCTCGGGCGGAGCTGCTACGGGCGGCAGCGACTTACTTGCAGCGCTTATCAATAAAGCAAACGGCAGTTTCGGCATACCGATGCTGATATTTCTGACAGATAGCGCAGTTGTCGCCGCAGGCATGTTTGTTTTCGGCATTTCAAGAACTATGTACAGCATAATGGCGGTATATATATCCGCAAGGGCAACAAGCCTGGTACTTGAAGGTCTTAATTTTGCAAGAGTCGTTTTTATAATATCCGATAAGGCAAACCTGCTTGCAGCGGCGCTTATGTCGGAGCTTGACCGCGGCGCTACCGTCCTTTACGGCGAGGGCGCATTTACAGGCAGCAAAAAGCATATAATTATGATGGCAGTATCCCGTTCGCAGATAGCCAAAGTACGGGAAACAGTCGCCGTAAACGACCGTAACGCCTTTATGCTTGTATCCGACGTGCGTGAGGTGCTTGGGGACTTTTCACGCAGGGCATTATGACTTTTTTTGCCCGTATAACAACGTATTTTGCAAGCCTCGTTATCTCTAATCTTAACAAAAAAAACAAACTAATATTAAATAATGTTGTTAAATCTGACTTTTTTTTCAGAAAATTGTGCTTTTGGTATGTTTTAAACAGTTTTTAGGGCTTTGTTTTATAAAAAAATTTCCCAATTTGTTCAAAAAATAATTTGATTTTAATACACTTAAACATTTTGCACAAAATAACACATTTTTATTTGTTTAATAAAGATATAGAGAGTTTGCTTAAAATAAGGTATTATATTAAATAAGATAAACAGTGTAACAGGCGTTTAACGCCATAGCACTTGTGTTAATAAGGAGGAATAATTAATGTCAGAATTAAGATTAAAAAACATTGTTAAAAAATATCCTAACGGTTTTGTTGCTGTTAAAGACTTCTCCCTTGATATAGCTGATAAAGAATTTATCATCTTTGTCGGTCCTTCGGGTTGTGGTAAATCCACCACTCTTCGTATGATTGCCGGTCTTGAAGATATTTCGGCAGGTGAGCTTTACATAGGTGATAAGCTCTGTAATATCGTTTCACCCAAAGACCGTGATATCGCAATGGTATTCCAGAACTATGCTCTTTACCCACATATGACGGTTTATGATAATATGGCTTTCGGTCTTAAACTGCGTAAAGTTCCCAAAGACGAGATAAACAAAAAAGTTCATGAGGCAGCTAAGATACTTGAGATAGAACACCTTCTTGACAGAAAGCCCAAGGCTTTGTCGGGTGGTCAGCGTCAGCGTGTTGCCATGGGTCGTGCTATCGTTCGTGATCCTAAGGTATTCCTCATGGACGAACCTCTTTCAAACCTTGACGCTAAACTGAGAGTACAGATGAGATCCGAGATTTCCAAACTTCACCACAGATTACAGACAACTTTCATCTACGTTACACATGACCAGACAGAGGCTATGACACTCGGTACACGTATCGTTGTTCTTAAAGACGGTATCATCCAGCAGGTAGATACACCTCAGAACCTTTACAATAAGCCTCAGAACCTCTTTGTTGCAGGTTTCATCGGTTCACCTCAGATGAACTTTATCGACGCAAAGGTCGTACAGGTTGGCCCCGATGTTATGGTTGCTTTCGGTGAATACCGTGTTAAACTGCCCGAAGCTAAGACAAAAGCTCTTATCGAAGGCGGCTATGTTGATAAAGACATCATCATGGGTATCAGACCCGAGGACGTTCATGATGAAGATATATTCATCAGCGCATCTCCCGAAAGTGTTGTTGAAGCTCATGTTGAAGTTACAGAACTTCTTGGCGCAGAAACCAACCTCTTCCTTATTATTGCAGGTCAGTCGATAACAGCACGTGTTAATTCAAGAAGCCAGGCTAAGATCGGCGATGTTATCAACGTTGCTTTCGACGTTAACAGAATGCACCTGTTTGATAAGCAAACAGAAGAAACTATCTGCAACTGATATTGACTTATCGGCAGAAAGCGAGCTTTTTGGGATAAATCAACAAAAAACGACTCTTTTTCAAATAGTGTGTTTTAAAAATCATCAAAAGTTTCACGAGTGGCGTAGGCATCATCTACGCCACTTTTTTCTATGCTAATAAGCTCAAACATAATAAGTATTCTGTTCCTGAAATGATAAAATGAGCAATAACCAAAGGCTATTCTCTTTAAAGCCTTTTTGCCCTTGATCACCCCGTTGTTATAGCCGTATTTTACCATATTTATTATATATTCGAAATATATTCCGGCTGTTCCTATAGCTGTTTTCATATGATCGGATATGTTTTTATGTTCCTATATAAAAATATTATTGAGCAGATTTTCATTTTTTCTATTGTAAAGAGCAGGCTTTGATAAAGTTCATGCTCCTCGTCCTGTGTAATCAGATGATCAACCATATCCCACAGACTCATCTGTTTATTGAAACATTTTCTTCTTGCATACTACCCACTTTTCTTCTGTCTTTTAAAAGCAGTTTATAATAATTTTTCAGCTTATTATATAGTTTTTTTATTTGAATTCACAAGCCTTGTTCTATTCAGCGCTCTTGAAAAATCATTTTGACATAAATCGTGAAACTTGTTTTTTTCAAAAAATTTGGTGTAGTTTACTGTAACCGTACCAAATATTATAGAACCATATATTTGTACCTATCGTAAGCGGAGCGCGAATATATTTGACTTTTATAATATGCCTTTTAAGCATATATAACACATACAAAACAGGCATTTGATATATGAGATAAAAAATATTATAATGTTATTATAAGAATATTATATTACAAAATGCAATTGGAACAGGAGGGAAAGTATGAAATCAAAACTTAAAACTGCAGGAGTATTTATAGCTTCTCTGGCAATTGTATGTGGCGGTTTTGCCTTTTATGCAAACAGCCGCAGCTCTGGCAAAGGCAATGTTTATGCCGAAGAACTGCAAAATGCTGAGAGTGGTTCACCGTCCTCGAAAGTACTCTCATTAAAAATAGATGACCCTATAATGAAAGTAAACGGCACGGATACGGAGATCGACCCGGGCAACGATACAGCGCCGGTTATAGTTTCGGGCAGAACTCTTGTACCCATAAGGGCGATAATTGAAAATATGGGCGGGACCGTGGAATGGAACAGCGAAACAAAAGAAAGCATTCTTACATACGGCAAAGATGTTATAAGGCTGACTATAGACTCGCAAACAGCCTATCTTAATGACAGCGCGAGCATTCTCGATACTGCGCCGACTGTTATAAACGGCAGAACAATGCTGCCCATAAGATTTATAGGAGAGGGGTTTGGATTTAGTGTGAAGTGGAACGAAGAAGAAAAGACAATAACCATATCGGAAAAAGCAATTGACGAAAACGACGGTCAAGACAATACTGACACATCGGAAACCGCTCCCGTTGTCTATATGACAAAGGATATTACTCCCGAAGCGTTGGTTGAAATTTATGACAAACTGAATTTTAATGCGGAAGGCAATGTGGCTGTCAAAATGTCCACGGGTGAACCTCCTGCAAGCAACTATTTAAGACCGGAACTTATAGGCGACCTTGTTAAAAAGGTTGACGGCACTATTGTGGAATGTAACACAGCTTACGGTGGAAGCCGTACCTCGGCTGATGCGCATTGGCAGGTAATAAAAGACCATGGTCTGGATACTATCACCGAAAAGGGTGCAGACATAATGGACGAAGAGGACTCTATGGAAATACCTGCACCAAGGGGTACTACTATAAATAAAGACTATGTTGGTTCCCATCTTGCAAATTATGATTGTCTTATATCTCTTGCTCACTTCAAGGGTCATGCAATGGCAGGCTATGGCGGAGCTATCAAAAATATGTCCATAGGCGTTGCATCAAGTAAAGGCAAAGCGTGGATACACAGCGGCGGCACAAGCACGACCGATGTCTGGGGCGGAGAACAGGACAAGTTCCTTGAAGCCATGGGCGACGCCACAAGCGGTGTTGTGGATTATTTCAACAATAAGGGCGGTCAGGTCGTATACATTAATGTTATGAACCGCCTTTCCGTAGACTGTGACTGTGACGGCAACCCTGCGGAGCCGGATATGCACGATATAGGTATTCTTGCTTCAACAGACCCCGTTGCACTTGACCAAGCTTGTCTTGACCTTGTTTATGAACAAAAAGACGGCGACGGCGCATCACTTGTTGAACGTATAGAAAGCCGAAACGGACTTCACACCCTTGAACACGCAGAAGAAATAGGCTTAGGTTCAAGAGAATATCAACTGGTAAGTATAGACTAAAGGAGGAAAATATTATGGCATGTTTTATAGTACCCGCAACGGAAGCGGTCGTAACGACCGTCATCAAAAAAACTGCGGAAAAGAAGGAAACGACAAACACCTTTTTAAGCAAAATAAGTTGGCTCAACAATATGCTTTGGGGCGGCTCGGCACTACTGGCATTTGAGCACGTATGGCATGGGGAGCTAACACCGTGGTTCCCGTTTTTGACAAATGCGGCTAATTCGGCGGATACGGTCGAAATGCTCACCGAAATGGCTACATCGGGGGTGGGCATGGCTGTGCTTGTTACGGCGGTATGGGCTGTAATGGTCAAAGCTTGCGAATACATAGAAAAGAAGCCTGCGAAAGAGGCTGTTGCCGAAAAGTTGTCCATCAGATAGTAACAAACAAAAAGCAGCTTTATCTCAAAGATAAGACTGCTTTTTGTAATTGACGAAAGAAAGTGTTTTTATGTTTGAAATAATTAAAAGAGAATTTATATATATCCGATATTATTTTGAAATACAGCTTATGCAGATACTGCCTTATTTTGTTTTGGGTATAGTCATAGGTTCCGTAATATCCGTTTTCGGCAAAAAGAAAATACATTCCCTTATGACAGTTATACAGGACAAGCATTTGGGTATATTCGGGATAATCCCCGCAAGCCTTATAGGCATAGCCTCACCCCTTTGTATGTACGGCACTATACCTATTGCCGCATCTTTTTCACAAAAAGGTATGAGGGACGATTATCTTGCCGCTTTTATGATGAGCAGTATTTTGTTAAATCCACAGCTTTTGATATACAGCGCAGCTTTAGGTAATTTTGCGCTGTGCATAAGGTTTATATCCTGTTTTCTGTGCGGTATCGCCGCAGGGCTGGCAGTGAGGTTTTTGTTCAAAGACAAGCATTTCTTTGACTTTACAGGCTTTTCCGAAGGCGCAAGCCGTGACACCGACCCCAATATATTTATGCGGCTTTTGAAAAATATAGGCAGAAATTTAAAGGCAACGGGACCATGGTTTCTTATAGGTATATTGCTTTCGGCATTGTTCCAGAGATATGTACCTGCGGATGCCTTTGCAAAACTGTTTGTAAACAATAAGGGTTTTGGTCTGCTTATGGCTGCCACAATAGGCGTACCCCTTTATGCCTGCGGCGGTGGTACTATACCCCTGCTTCAGCAATGGCTTGCAGGGGGAATGAGTATGGGCAGCGCAACAGCATTTATGATAACGGGACCTTCTACCAAAATAACAAACCTTGGTGCGCTGAAAATAGTGCTGGGTATAAAGCATTTTGCACTTTATATTGCCTTTGTGATGCTCTTTGCGCTTATAAGCGGCGTTATTGTAAACTTGATCAGAACGGCTTAAATATCGCTTAAAACAGGCTTATTTACAGTAGATTTACATTATTGAAAATTTTCACGTATATTTATTTGATGAAAAAGCAAAGCATTATATACCGTCCGTTTTGGGCGGTATTATTTTTATATTGCCATAAGCATCTGTTTTCGGTTCAAACCCAAGAGCGTCTATAATATCTCTCAGCCGTACAAAATTTACAATCTCAGCCATAAGCTTTCTGCGTTTTTCCAAAAAGTCCGGATATGACATTTTTTCAAAATCAACAGTTAGAGCATTTTCTGCGCAAGTTTTCTTATATCCGTCCTCGCCAAGTTTCTGACGATATTTACCCACATATTCCGATGGAAGGTCATCGGAAATATCAATATTTGTATTATAGTCAAGATATGTAAAATTTGCTATTTGATTTCTGTCACGGTCACCGGTGTAGCCAAGTTTCGTTAAGTACTGCTTTGGGAAAATGTGGTGTTTATCCACCGACTTTTTATCTCCGCTCGCTCCGGGTAGCAGCTTCACAGCAAGAGTTGTCGTACTGAACAACATAGGAGTACCCGGCACATTCAATGCGGCAATATAGCCAAACCAAGCCGGAGAAATTGCCGACGCACTCATAAGGGCTGACAGAAGTATAAGATTGAAATAATCATCGGAAAATCCGGTAGAGATGGCATTTTCCGGATATAAAACATATCAAAATACTACCGCATTGGACGAAGCTACAATATTGCCGTTTACATATCATAACAGCATTTTAACTGTGTTCAAAATTTAACTTGCTCCCGTCTTTATTGTTATTCTTCATAGACAAAAACCTCCAAACCGAGCATAATACACCGGTTCGGAGGTTTACACAATTTTCGGGATCTAATAAGGTTTTATTTCAATTAGGAACACATTCAAGGTCAATGCCAATATCAAGGAGCATTTCCATACTTTTGGCGCTTAACTCTCCTGTTTGATAGGACTCAACTACCTTATGATACCAATCTCCGATTTCTGCGCCGTGATATTCATAATTATACTTGGGTATATCATGATATTCCGAGTAATACTCTTTAAACGCTTTGTAGCATTTCAGCCAATTTCTTGATCTGTAAGTCTTTTTATCCGATGTAAGCGGAATACCGTTGCGGCGGCATTTTTCAATAATATCTTCCGGCAATTCCCCTTTATCAAATTTTCTTACAAGTTTATGATACCACTGCCCTACTGCTTTCCCGTCTATTTTTCTTTTACATTCCGGAACTCTTCCCTTTTCATGATAAAATTCACAAACCAATTGAAAATAATTATCCCATACGGCTGTTTTGGTATCCCATACAAAGTCTAATTCTTCCATAAGTCTTATCTGTTCCGGACTCAATTTTCCGGTTTTATATTTTGAACGTACCCAACTCATCCAGGAAATAATTTGCTTTGCGGCTTCATCTTTCGCTCTGTCGCTGCCTGTAGGATATTTCCCGTGTTCGGAAAGGTATTTTTTTAACAGTTCGTATTTTCTCATCCACTTATCGTCCACGGAATCAAAAGTAAATGTAATACCTATATCGGCAAGCAGCTTTATCTGACTGTCCGATAAATAGCCGTCACGGAAACTGTTTCTTTGCGTTATCCTCCAGACGTACAGGTCGTGTATTTCCATATTCGTTTCCCCGACCTTTCTTGTGGGCAGTTTCCCGGTTTTCTCAACATATGACTTCATGCGGTAATAATATCTGTACCACTTTTCTTCCTTTGGATTCCATGGGAAATTTATACTTTCAAGTTTTTGTTTTCTTTCGGGTAAAATTTCACCGTTTTTATTTTGGGTGCGCTGCGCGGAACACCAAGCCCCTATTCGCAAGCCCTCGTATACAATATCTTTTGTGGGAAAATACCCCGTTTCTTTAACATAGTCTTTTACCGTTTCAAACGTAAATTCCCAAGAGCTTTCAAAAGT
>CANRCU010000035.1 GCA_947629215.1 uncultured Clostridia bacterium | reverse complement strand
ACTTCATGGCTTACAAATGCAAAATCTTCACTTCCTCCGCCTGCCTTATCGCCAAAGACTTTTGCCATATCAATAACGCCTTCACCGAATATTTCTTTCATATATTTAAGCGTATCCGCCGACAATGCAGGGTCTATCATCATACAAGGGCAAAAATCATAAAATTCCACTTCGGTTTCGCATCTGAAAGCCGAACCAATGCCCTTACTTATCTGAACCATTCTTTCTTTTATAAGTTTGCCGACGGCATTTTCGGGGTCTGTTGTGCGTATGGTTCCCCACATTTCCGCAACATCGGGTATAACATTCGATGCCTTGCCTGCCTCAAAACGTCCCGTTGTAAAAACTCCAAACTGGTTTCCTTCAAGTTCACGGCTGTTTATTTCCTGAAGTGCAATGTGTATATGTGCGGCAGCGGTTATCGGGTCAACAGCCTCATGCGGTACAGAGCCGTGACCGCCCTTGCCTTTCACTTTTATATGATACTGTTCGCACGAAGTTGAAGTTATGCCTCCGCCGGATACAATAACAGTACCCGACGGCAAAGGCATTCCCGCAGTAACGTGTATCATAGCGGCAGCATCGACTTTGGGGTCTTTGAGCAATCCCGCTTTGAGCATATCGGGTGAACCCTGAAATATTTCCTCGGCAGGCTGAAATTCAAGCTTTACAGTTCCGTTTATTTCCGATTCGTGCATTTTTAGAAGTTTTGCAGCCCCAAGCAGCATTGCGGTATGCATATCGTGTCCGCAGCCGTGCATTTTGCCCGTGATTTTGCTGCAATTCTCTATATCCGCTTCTTCGCAAAGCGGCAAAGCGTCCATATCCGCACGGAGTAATATTGTTTTCCCTTTATCCCTGTTGCCTGCCTCCGCAATTATACCGGCTTTGCCAAGTGCTTTTGGCGTATACCCCATTTCTTCAAGTTTTTCCCATACCAACGCTTTTGTTTTTGGCAGATCAAACCCAACTTCGGGATACTGATGTATCTTGCGTCTTATTGCGCATAATTCAGACTGCATAGCCTTTGCTTCTTCCAATATTCCCGTTATGTCCATTTTAACATCCCCTTTATATTATGTTGCTTTGAACAGTAAGTATCCACCGCCTAAAGAGTCGGGGACTTTCATTCATCTTTACTTATTTGCCTTTATAATTTATAACAATTATATCATCATTCCCTTTCACAGTCAACGGAATATCCATAATCAAAATGACCTCCGCACGGCTTAAAAAAGCAGCCGATGCAGAGGCAATATTTTACTTATTCAATTCCGAAAGATCTATCGAGTTGGTTATATCCTCTATCTCGCTGTCGGTAAAGCCTACGTACGAAATATTATAGCTATAACCGTTAACACTTGTACTCATGGTCGTTACTTTTATGTCTTCGTTACCTTCTGTCAGTACATCAAATTTCCGTCCGCTTTCAGATATAAACTCGCCTGTCTTTTCGTTATCCGTAACAAGGATACTTGTTGTATCGCTGTCGTTAAATTCTTTTTTTTCAACACAAAGTTCAATCGCCTTTTTGTCGGGATCGCCGTAAGATACCCACACAGTGGCTTCTCTGCTGTTTTCCCCAAGCCAATATTCTTTGCCCTGAATACCGTCAAGTTCAAGAGCCGGCATTTTTTTCGGTAAAGGAATTATCATATCATATGCTTTTTCAGCCTCATCCAGAGTTGAAAAAACATCATAATCATCTTCGATATACTTTTCTTCTTTACCTTCTCCGTACTCATCGGCAGCCTGTTTGGCAATTTCAGCCGCTTGTTCCTCGTCAATATTTTCATTTGTCTGTACGGATATATATTTTCCGTCTTTCATAAAGCTGAATTCCTTTATATATCCCGCCGCACCGACGCTTACACAGCCTATTACCGCAACTGCCGCAGCTATTGCCGCAATTTTGAATTTGTTTTTCATTTTATTTTCCTCCTTAGCCATTCTCATTATGTTTTTTGCAAATTTTTGGACGGATATATCCGGCGACAGATAAATATCTTCAAGAATTAAATTTATCTTTTCCATATCTTCTCTGTCAATAGCCTCGTTTATCTCGTCCAACATTTTTTTGTTATCGGCATTTCTCATATCAATTACCTCCAACTGTAAATCCGATCGGGTCTTTACACTTATATATGGTCAAAATCAGGACTATGTAACAAATTTTTCTTCGGCAATTCTTTTTACATTGTCCTTTATCTCACGTCTTAACCTCACATATTTCATTCTCAGCGCCGTATAGCCTATACCGGTTTCCGCCGCAATATCTTTCATGGTTCTTTTTTCTATGTAATACAATCTGTAAAGCTCTAATTTTTCTTCGCTCAGACAACTCAAAGCTTCGTCTATATATTCATACTCGTTTATTTTTGCATCGATAACGGTATCTATATCCGACTTTGTGTCATGGATATACATATTTTCATTATCAATGCTTGTTTCTTTTAGCAGTCTTTTATATATTTCCCGTTTATGGCTGCCGACAAGATTTTTTGCTGTTTTGAATAAATACCCCGCAGGATTCGGGTGTGTGTTCAGCAACTCTATATTTTTATATGCATTCATAAATACTTCCTGCACCGTATCACAAGCCAAATCCTTATCATCAAGCGCAATATATAAATATTTATATATGTTTGCATAATATTTTTCGCAAAGAGCGCAGAAGAAAGCGTCGTCTTTTTTCATAACATCACCTCATAATATAATGTTATTTTTTACATCATTGTAACAAATATTATATCGGCAAACAATCTATTATACAAAAAAAACCGTCACATAAACAGTAATTGCAGACTGTTCATATGACAGTTTTTAATATAGCATGTTTTCTTATAATACCCCAACACTTCTCAATACCACTACCGCAATAAACATTGTGAATATTGAGATCAGGCTTGTCCAAACGACCAATTGTCTTGCAAGTTCGCCGTGGCTATTCATTTCTTCAGCCATTATTGCCGATGCAACGGCAACGGGAGTACAATAAAGCGCTATGACTGCAGGCATTTCCACATATGACACTTCAACAAGGTCGGTATAATGTGACAACAACAAAAGACCGCCTATACCTATGATAGGTGCGATTATCAATCTCCAGACAACGCCGAAGCAAATGTCCTTTGCAAGGCTTCTGACCGCCGAAAACTTGAACTGACCGCCAAGCACTATCAATGCAAGCGGCGAAGCTATCGCGCCCACATTTTTTACAGCGCCGTACAAAAACGGCATATCCTTTTTTATTGAAAAAACAAGCTCGCCGTCCTTTACCGGTATTGCGCCGCGTATAAGCAAAACTATTATACCCAGACAAACGCCTCTTATCAAAGGATTTTTCAATATTGACTTTATGATTTTCCCAAAGTCTATGCCTTTGCTCGTATCCTCGTTGAATATGGACAGGCTTATCACCGCCAAAATATTAAAAAGCGGTATGCTGAATGCCGATATGACCGCCGCCGCTGCGACCGAATTTGTACCGCCCATAGATTCCGCCAGCGTTACGCCTATTATTGCAAAATTTGAGCGAAAAACGCATTGCAGCAGAGCGCCTCTTTTTTTATTGTCTTTTGTAAAAATACAGGTGCTGACAATACCTGCCGCAAAAATCACAAACACAAGCAGTGTTGAATACAGCACTATTCCCCAGTTTACCGATCCGAAACTTTCCACCGAATATATATTGTAGAAAAGATATGTCGGCAGCGCTACTCTGAAAACCAGTTTATTTGCCGTTTTTAGGAAATTTGCGTCTAAAAAATCCACTTGTTTAAGAATATATCCAAGCAAAATAACAAGTATTATAGGCATTATTGAATTTATTGCGAAAAAAAATGTGTCCATTACTTCATACTCCTTCGGTTCTCTCGCAAATATCCGAAACTTTATAAATTAGGCTGTCACAAACAGCATTTGACTTTTGCGGCAGCCTATTTTTGCTTATACTTTATTTACTTCTTTTCAACGCCAAGTGTTACCTTTTCGCCGTTAATATCCCATTCTTTACTGTATTCGGGTGCAATGCCCTCGGCAATATCGTCCGCAAGCACATCGCCCGCAATACTGTCTTTATTATCCGCAAATACCTTGGCTATTACATCATTGCCCGAATAATATACTTTTATGCGGTCAAGCACTTCAAAATCTGCGTCTTTTCGCATATTCTGTATTTTGGAGATAAGCTCTCTTACAAAGCCCTCTTCGATAAGCTCCGGTGTAAGCGTCGTACTCAGAACAACAGTTGTGTTCCTGTCACTTCCCGAAACATAGCCCTCTGTCTGTATAGTTTCATACAGAACATCTTCTTCCGCAAGCTCTATGTCCGCGCCGTCAACGGCAAATCTGATAACGCCGTTTTCTTTAAGCTGTGACATAAGCGCATTGCCGTCATTTGTTTTAAGATACTCTCCGATAGCAGGCACAAGCTTTCCGTACTTTTTACCTAAAGTTCTGAGCTGAGGTTTGAAGAGATAACTTGTAAATCCTTCTACGTCCTCTCTGAACTCGACCGATTTGACGTTAAGCTCTTCTCTTATTATATCGACATATTCGTCATCGAGCTTTTTAGCCGCTTTGATATACATAATGCCGATAGGCTGACGGTTCTTTATATTTGCGGTGTTTCTTGCCGCGCGACCCGCTGCCACAGCCGAAAGAACAAGATCCATATCTCTTTCAAGCGCAGCATCTATCATTGTTTCGTCCGCTGTCGGGAAACTGCACAGATGTACGGATTCCTCTGCGGCACTGTCCACTTTTCTCACAAGATTCTGATAAATGCCCTCTGCCATAAACGGTGTGAACGGCGCAGACAGTTTGGACATTGTAACAAGCACGGTGTAAAGCGTCATATATGCATTTACCTTATCCTGCGGCATATCCTTGCCCCAGAAACGCTCTCTTGAACGGCGTACATACCAGTTTGAAAGCTCGTCGGTAAAATCAGCCATAGCCCTTGCGGATTCGGTTATTTTATACTTGTCCATATTTTCATCGACGGTCTTTACAAGCGTATTCAGCTTTGAAAGCACCCACTTATCCATAGGCGGCAGTTTATCATATTCCAACTTGTAATTTGTCGGATCGAAATTATCTATATTTGCATAAAGAACAAAAAATGCATAAGTATTCCAGAGTGTGCCGATAAATTTCCGCTGATATTCGTTAACGGCTTTATCGTCAAAGCGATTCGGCAGCCAAGGCGCACTGTTTGCATAGAAATACCACCTTGCAGCATCTGCGCCCTGATTGTTCAGAACATCCCACGGGTCAACAACATTGCCTATATGCTTTGACATTTTTCTTCCGTCCTTATCCTGAACAAGACCAAGAACTATAACGCTCTTATACGGACTCTTGTCAAAAATAAGCGTGGATATTGCCATAAGCGTGTAGAACCAGCCTCTTGTCTGATCTATTGCCTCCGAAATGAAATCCGCGGGGAAGTTTTCTTCAAATATCTCTTTGTTTTCAAACGGATAATGCCATTGAGCAAACGGCATGGAACCGCTGTCAAACCAACAGTCTATAACTTCGGACACACGTTTCATCTTTTTGCCGCATTTGGGGCAGTTAAGATGTACATTGTCTATATAAGGCTTGTGCAGCTCTATATCGTCGGGACAGTCGTCGCTCATATTTTTAAGCTGTTCTATCGAACCGACAGCCTCCCTGTGACCGCATTCGCATTCCCATATAGGGAGAGGCGTTCCCCAGTAACGTTCTCTTGAAAGACCCCAATCTATAACGTTTTCAAGGAAATTTCCGAAACGGCCGTGCTTGATATTATCGGGCAGCCAGTTTACTGTCTCGTTATTTTTAAGAAGCCTGTCACGCACTTTTGTCATTGCGATAAACCATGTATCTCTTGCATAGTAAAGCAAAGGCGTATCGCAGCGCCAACAGAACGGATAGTCATGCTCAAACGGGATAGCCGCAAAAAGTTTTCCGCTCTTTTCGAGCCTGTTAAGTATCTCTTTGTCACCGTCTTTTACAAAAGTACCCGCAAGACCCTCAACTTCTTCGGTAAAGCAGCCCTGATCGTTTACAAGCTGTACAAAGGGCAAATCGTAGCGTTTGCCCACACGTGAGTCGTCCTCACCGAAAGCCGGTGCAATATGCACTATACCGGTACCGTCCGTAAGCGTTACATAATCGTCCTCAACAACATAAAAACCTTTTCTGTCGGTCTTTGCATAGGGGAAAAGCGGTTCATACTCTACCCCGACATAATCCTGACCGACTTTTACATCGATAACTTCATAACCGTCTTTAAGTACGCTTTCAAGCAAAGCCTCAGCCATGATATATATTCTGCCGTCCGATGCTTTTACTTTTGCATAATTTTCGCTTTTATTTACACAGAGCGCAACATTTGAAGGAAGTGTCCACGGTGTTGTCGTCCATGCAAGAAAATACGTGTTATCCTCGCCTATGACCGCAAAACGCGCGATACACGATGTTTCTTTTACACTCTTATAACCCTGTGCGACTTCATGGCTTGATAATGCAGTACCGCAGCGCGGGCAATAAGGCACTATCTTGTGACCCTTGTATAAAAGGTCTTTATCCCATATCTGTTTCAAAGCCCACCAGACCGATTCGATATAACTGTTATGATATGTTACATACGGATCATCCATATCGGCCCAAAAACCCACACGGTCGCTCATATCACGCCAGAGGCTCTCA
Organism: uncultured Clostridia bacterium; assembly: GCA_947629215.1. GTDB lineage: Bacteria > Bacillota > Clostridia > Lachnospirales > CAG-274 > RGIG4310. Next base: position 6,416 of record CANRCU010000035.1, on the reverse strand, counting down.
TATTTGAAAACACTGTCTTTGCATTTTTTTATAAACGGTTCTACACCGTAGTTCTCTATCTGAGGCTTTCCGCTTATGCCAAGCTGTTTTTCGACCTCAAGCTCAACGGGCAGACCGTGAGTGTCCCAGCCTGCTTTTCTGAGTACTTTATATCCCTTCATGGTCTTGTAACGCGGTATCAGATCCTTTATAACTCTTGTAAGGATATGACCTATATGCGGCTTTCCGTTAGCGGTGGGCGGTCCGTCATAAAAAGTAAATACGGGGCAGCCTTCGCGCGCTTTTACGCTTTTGCCGAAAATATCGTTTTCTTTCCAAAAGGACAGAATTTCTTTTTCTCTCTCAACAAAGTTCAAATCTGAACTGACCTTATCGTACACAATATAACCTCCTAAAAAGTAATATACTATTGTTTATTATACCTTTTTACAGGCGATTTGTAAAGATAAAACTTATATTTTTTTGTATGAACGGCATTTTTTTACATTACACCTCCGAAAAATTTGACATTTTGCGTTCGCAAATATATAATAATTATATAAACTCAAAACCGCCGTCGTACAAATATCGTTGATATGGTGTAAAAAATGAAAGAAAAGGTCATTGAAACTATAAAAAAATTTAATATGCTCAAACACGGTGACAGCGTTGTAATTGGGCTTTCGGGTGGAGCAGACAGCGTCAGCCTTGCTCATATACTGCTTGGGCTAAAAGACGAATATTCGCTTGAATTGACGGCTGTACACGTAAATCACAATATCCGCACAACGGGCGCTTTGAATGACCAGCGTTTTGTCGAAGATTTCTGCAAAAAGCATAGTCTTCCGCTTAAAGTATTCAGTATAGATGTAAAAAAAACCGCCGCCGAAAATTCGCTCACGCTTGAAGAAGCGGGCAGACAGCAGCGCTATCTTGCATTTGACAACATTAACGCCGATAAAACAGCCGTTGCTCACAATCTTAACGACAATGCCGAAACAATGATAATGCGGCTTTGCCGCGGCACGGGCATAAAAGGACTTGCGGGTATACTGCCCGTCAGGGGCAATATCATTCGTCCGCTTATAATGTGCAGCAGAAACGAAATTGAAACATACTGCCGCGAAAACGGTCTTGACTATTGCATTGACGAAACAAATCTTGAAACCGACTATACCCGCAACAAGATACGCCGCCTTGTGCTGCCGCTGTTGGAGGAAATAAACCCCAATACTGTAGATATACTCGGTAAAAGCGCGCGAATTTTCCGACAGGAAAACGCCTTTTTGGAAAAAACGGCTCGACAGGCGTATGAAAACTGCCGCAGCGGCGGCGGACTTTCCGCCGAAGGATTAAAACAGCTTGACTTGCCCATATTATACCGTGTACTGCGGCTTGCATGCGAAAATTCCGTCGGTCTTAAAGATATAGGCCTTGAACATATAGAGCTGATACGCGAACTTCTGTACCGCCCAAGCGGCAAAAAGATAATGCTGCCAAAAGGGCTTACCGTTTTTCGTGAATATGACAATATCGTGTTTTCAACAGATAACTCGGATACGGATATTATTCTTGATTATGACAGCCCCGTTAAGATAAACGGCAGAGAATACATTATTTCAAGGCAAAAATATGCAACCGAAAAACCTATCGGAATTTTCTGCGAAAAAAAAGGACCCGAGTGGCATATTCGCACCCGAAAAAGCGGTGATGTTTTTATCCGCGGCGACAACAAATGCATGAAACTTAAAAAGCACCTTATAGATAAGAAAATACCCGTATCTCAAAGAGATACTCTGCTGCTGCTTGCGGAAGGCAAAAACATATACTATATCGAAGGTATGAAAAACAAATTTTCGGCACCTAATTATTTTTTATATATACGGGAGGGAGAGCAATGAACGAAAAAATTTCTGTACTTATATCCGAGGAAAAGATAAAAAAACGTGTAGACGAACTGGCTGCACAGCTTTCCGAATGTTATTCGGGCGAAACCGTGACCATGTTATGCACTCTCAAAGGCGCAGTTGTTTTTACAGCCGACCTTATAAGAAAGCTGACGCTTGATACAAGGCTTGAATTTGTACGAATATCCAGTTATGACGGCACCGAATCGACAGGCAAGCTGAAAATGAAATATCCGTTGGAATGTTCGGTCAAAGGAAAGCATATCATCGTTACGGAAGATATTCTTGATACGGGCAGAACGCTCAAATTTCTTCACGAACAGCTCAAAGCGCAAGAGCCTGCCTCAATTAAGCTTGTGACGCTGCTGGACAAGCCCGACAGACGCATTGTGGATATTTCGGCTGACTATGTCGGTTTTACCATTCCAGACAAATTTATAGTCGGCTATGGGCTTGACCACGATCAGAAATACAGAAATCTGCCTTATATAGGCGTTCTGGAACAATAAACACATTTCAAGGAGGTATAGGTTATGGCAAAAGTATTATTTCAGGGGCATGGCAGTTTAAGACTGACGCTTGACAACGGGAAAGTGATATACATAGATCCGTTTGCGGGTGAAGGCTACGACAAGCCTGCCGATCTTATTCTTGTAACACATCAGCATTATGACCACACCGAGATAAACAAGCCGCCGCACGCAAAGGACTGTGTTATATATCAGAATACGGACGCATTGAAAAACGGCGTTTACAACACGCTTGATATTTACGGGGCGCATATCGAGGCTGTACAGGCTTACAATAAAAACCACCCCAAAAACGAATGTGTCGGTTATCTTATAAAAGCAGACGAGAAACTTTTGTATTTCGCAGGCGATACATCTGAAACCGAGCAGATGAAAGAACTTGCCGACAGACATATAGACTATGCCTTTCTCCCCGCAGACGGCATTTATAATATGGACGTTCCCGAGGCGGTAAAATGCGCGGAAATAATAAAGGCAAAACATACAATTCCCGTGCATATCGCCCCCGGCAAATTGTTCGATACGGAAAGAGCAAAACTTTTCTCCGCTTCTTCGGCTATGATAATATTGCCGGGCGATGAAATAGATATTATCTGATCTAAGGGCATAAGTTTCGGCTTTGAGCGGAAACTTACACCCTTGTTAATTACAAAAGCGGCAGCGGAGTTTTTTCCGAGCCGCCTTTGTTTTTTAACGGTCTTTATGCGAAAAAGCAAAGCTCCCTGCGGCGGTAAATATTGCAATATAAAAAACACAGACCGCAATAAACGGGATATAGCCGTTTTCCGTTAACTGCTGCGGTGAATTTGCATTCATACCGTAATCCACAAGAGAATATATCCACATATCTCCAAGGTCTTTTGCAAGAAACGCAAGCCCCGAGATCCCGCCTATAAGAGATAAAGCAACAGGTGCCGCAAAACTTTTGATAAAGACCGATAACAAAAGCTGAACGGATACCACAGCCATACCGCCAAGCGTTCCCAAGCCGCACCATAAAAGAACGCTTTTTAACGGAAAAGGAGATACTATCCCTGCAATTTTCCCCGAAACGGCAAACAATAAGCCTATTTCCGTTTCGCTTATCAACACCATTACCGAAGCGACAGTCAGTTTTGACAAAAAGACCGTCCTGCCCAAAACAGGCATTGTGAGCAGTTTATTCAGATTACCTTCGGTATATTCAATATGCATAAGATACGAACAAAAAATACCTATAAGTATCGGCAGAAAAAAATAACAGGTGAATAATGTATGCTGTGTCCATAGGCTGTACCATTCTTTTTTAAGTATCTCAATATTGCAGAGATAATTTGCTGTCCCAAGAATTGCGGGTATAACAGGCAGTATAAGAAAAGCTATCCATACGGGAGAATGCCGAAGTTTCATTTTTTCCGCTTTTAACAGTTTAAAAAACATACTTACAACTCCTTTCTTTCAAACATATATCTGCCGAACAGATATATTAAAACAGTCGATGCTATTATAAAAATTATAAATATTGGGCTTATATCATATGTAACAAAATACACGTTTTCAAATTTTGTTTCCTTTGTCCAACCGTACATACCCATAAGATCCAATGCGCCGTAATGTCCCCAGATAAGCAGCTTTCTCAGCCAAGGTACATTTTGCAAAAAAATTGAGAAAACGCCTGCAAATTCTCCTGCTATACCCGTAAAAAATCCGACCGACTGATTTTTGAAACACAGCGCAAGCGAATGCTGTAAAATGTAAATTTCAAAAGTGGGCAAAAGTGTAAAAATAAGATATTTAATATACAAATCAACGGGAAATTTACCCCAAAAGCCTTTTATAAAGCCCAACATCACTATACATACCCACATCACAGCTACCGATATACCAACAGACAAAATACCCAAAAACAGTTTTGCATCAAACAGCCTTCCCCTTGAAGTCAATGTACACAACTGTTTGAGCATATTTCCGCTGTGTTCCGTTTCGCAAAGCCTTGACGCCGTCACACTGCAAATAAAAGGCAGCAATATCGTATTTATAAGAGGAAGCTGATAAAGCAGCAATTTCCAGCCGAATTTCAGATCGGCTTCGCTCGGTTTGTCATATCCGTGCATCACCCATGCAAGATACAACATTATAAAAACAGCCGACATCACAAAAAAATATCTTCCCTTCAGCTTTTTCAGCTCACATTTTATCAAAGTTATCATAAACTGCCGACACCTCCCGTCAGACCGATAAATATTTCTTCAAGCGACTTTTGGCTGTCGTACCCGTGCAGCGCCTCAAGCGACCCCTGATAAACGAGCCTGCCGTTTGATATTATGCCGACATCGTCTGCAAGCTTGTCTATCTCGGATAACAAATGGCTTGAAACTATCACTGTCATACCGTATTTTTTCGGCAGCGACAAAATAAGCTCTCTTATCTCTTTTATGCCTGCGGGATCAAGCCCGTTTGTCGGCTCGTCAAGTATAAGCAGTTTCGGGAAAGACAAAAGCGCCGATGCTATGCCCAATCTCTGTTTCATGCCCAGCGAATAAGCCGAAGTCTTTTTGTTCTCCTGACCGTCAAGGCGTACTATACGCAATACCTCGTCTATATTTTTTTCGGGCAGTGACAATATCGTTGTATATATTCTCAAATTTTCCCTTGCCGTAAGATGCCCGTAATAAGACGGGCTTTCTATAAGTGAGCCTATATCTTTTAAAATTTCCGTTTTTGTCTTAGGTGAAAAGATAGTGCCGAATATTTTTATTTCACCCATATTCGGACGTACAAGCCCCAAAAGCATTTTAAGCGTTGTGCTTTTCCCCGCCCCATTCGGACCTAAAAGACCGTATATCCTGCCTTTCTCCACCGACATATCAATACCGTCCACACAGACCTTTCCGCCGTATACCTTGGTCAGTTTCTTTGTTTCAACGATCTCATTCATAAATTTGCCTCCTTAAAGTTTGATAAAACGATAATAATATATTTACATTCAATTTATCTTGTTTTTACTTTAAGTTAACATTAAATTTTTCTATGCTCTTTTAAATAGCACGTCTATATGTTATAATCTTATCTGCAAGTTATCATTGTCAAGAGGTGCTTATATGAACGAATTTGGAAAATACAGGATACTTTTGATAGAAGACGAAAAAGATATAAGAAAAATGCTTTCGGAACTTCTGCAAAGCGAAGGTTTCGACTATGTTTTTACGGCTGACAGCTGCGCTAAAGCGTTGAAAACAGCATACGAACAACCGATAGCGCTTTTTGTGCTTGACATTATGCTCCCCGACGGCGACGGATTTTCTCTTTATGAAGATATAAGGCATTTTTCGGCAGCGCCCGTTATTTTTCTTACAGCGAAAGGCAGACCCGAAGACAAGATAAAAGGTCTTGGGCTGGGCGCAGACGATTATATAGTAAAGCCGTTTCTCACAGGTGAGCTTGTGCTGCGGATAAAAGCCGTTTTAAGGCGTACTTACGGCAAAGCTACAACAGACACGAAAATAATGCTTGCGGACAGATATGTCGATCTTGAAAAAGCGGCTGTAATAAAAAATGACAAGGAAATATCCCTTACGGCAAAAGAATTTTTGCTGATAAAAAAATTATATGAAAATAAAAATAAAATAGTTACAAACGACGCTCTCTGCATGGCTGCATGGGGCGACGGCTATTACGGATATGAAAACACACTCCCCGTGCATATCAGACATTTAAGAGAAAAGACCGAGCTTAAGCCTTCGTCGCCAGTCCATATAATAACGGTCAAAGGGCTTGGTTACAGACTGGTGGTAAAAGATGAACAAGACAATATTTAAAATTTTTATGTGCTTTTCGTTTGCATCGGCAAATATAGCGCTGCTTGTTTTTGCGGTGAATATAATAGGCTTTGCCATTTTGGAGAGCGAAAGCGGCTACGGCATTGCCGAAAGTCCGAAAAGAATACTTGCCGATATAGCCGAAAGCGCCCAAAACGATATATCCGATATAAATAATATACCCGATAACTGTTGGTGCATAC
>CANRCU010000034.1 GCA_947629215.1 uncultured Clostridia bacterium | reverse complement strand
TGCGGTCATGCCCGGGATCACAACAAAGGAACTTGACAGAATTGCCGAGGAATATATTTTGAAATGTGGCGCAGTACCCTCGTTTAAGGGGTATTGCGGCTATCCCGCAAGCATATGCACCTCTGTTAACGAGCAGGTGGTGCATGGCATACCCTCCGACAGGGTACTGAAGGAGGGCGATATAGTCAGCGTTGATGTGGGTGCTTATATTAACGGTTACCACGGCGACGCTGCCCGTACCTTTGCGGTGGGCGAGATAAGTCCCGAACATCGCAGATTGATAGAGGTAACAAGGGAAAGTTTCTTTTGCGGTATAAAATTTGCAAAAGACGGTCATTATTTGTGTGAAATATCGGGGGCTGTTCAGGATCATGCAGAGCAATTCGGTTACGGTGTGGTGCGTGATTATGTCGGTCACGGCATAGGCAGAAATATGCACGAAGCTCCGGATATTCCAAATTACAGAAACAACAGGCGCGGCATACGGCTGCGTGCGGGTATGACGCTTGCGATAGAGCCTATGGTAAATTCGGGCACATACAAGGTCAGGTGTCTGAGCGACGGTTGGACGGCTGTGACAAGGGACGGCAAATATGCCGCGCATTATGAAAACACAGTGCTTATCTTGCCCGAGGGCGGACCCGAAATTCTGACCTTAGTTGAGTAAGGGAGTGTGTTTGGGTATGTACCAAAAGGGTCAGGTGGTTTTTTCAAAAAGCGGACGTGACAAGGGTCTGCCGTTTATTATAAAAGACGAGGACGAAAATTATGTCTATCTTGTGGACGGTGACTTGCGCAAGCTTGAAAAACCCAAGAAAAAGAAAAAGATCCACATTCAGATAACGAAATATGTCGATAAGACAATAAACCGTAAATTATGCGGCGGCGAATATCTGCTTGATGCGGATATAAGAAAGGCGCTTGCGGAATATCGGAAGTGAGTTTTATACCGGACGGATATGTAATTATTAATTGATGAAGCTGCGGCAAATCTTGACTGCGGCGGAAAAATCGGGGAGGTTAAAGCCTTGGCAAAAAATGATGTAATAGAAGTTGAAGGAACTGTCCTTGAAAAGCTGCCTAATGCTATGTTTCAGGTGGAACTGGAAAACGGACACAAGATACTTGCGCATATCTCGGGCAAACTGCGTATGAATTTTATAAAGATAATACCGGGCGACAAGGTACGTATAGAGATGTCGCCGTATGACCTTTCAAAAGGCAGGATAACATGGAGAGATAAATAACAATTCCTTTAAAACGGTCTCGGTTTGGGATCGCGGCAAGCTGTAATAAGAGAGGAGAAGATAATAATGAAAGTAAGACCATCTGTAAAGCCTATGTGCGAAAAGTGCAGGGTTATAAGAAGAAAAGGTTCGGTCAGGATCATATGCGAGAACCCTAAGCACAAGCAAAAACAGGGTTGATGATATTATGGTTTTTTTGGGGCGCTGCCCCAAACCCCGCAAGCCTTTTGAAAAAGGCTTGAGCGAAAACTTTATTTACCACCTAAAGGTGCCCTTTAGGTGGTGTTTTTATATGATTTTATTTTTAAAATTTTGGGGCGAAGCCCCCTTATCCGTGTGAGGTTTTTTCGCAGAAAAAAGCGGACGGAGTATGGGGCAGCGCCCCATTTAGATAAAAGCGCCCCATTTGGATTATATATTCCAAAAAAAATACCTATTACAGGCACAGTTTTAAAGCAAAAAATTGTTAAAATTTTTTTTTAAATTTTCCAAAAAAGGCTTGATTTATCGGGTTGTGTTTGATATACTATAAATTGGTTTGACATCAAATAAGATAATATGGTTTTGGAGGGGAGAGAACCCCGAAATGCCTTGGGTACCGGGGTACAGGTTTCCGAAATGACTTGTATCCGACAATTTGTTCCGTATGGGAGCGGCTGCCCGGCGGGACGTATTTGATCAGATGACCGACGCTGCGGACAAGCAGCAGTAACAAAATCGTAAGCCGTCAAAAAGGCGGAAAATAATCAGGAGGTGCAATAAGTATATGGCTCGTATAGCGGGTGTAGACTTACCAAGAGAGAAAAGAGTAGAAATAGGTCTTACTTATGTTTACGGTATCGGACGCGCAAGCTCGAACAGAATTTTAGCTGAGGCAGGCGTTGATCCGGACACAAGAGTAAGGGATCTTACAGATGAAGAAGTTGCAAAGATACGTGAGGTCATTGACGCAACACAGACAGTTGAGGGTGATCTCAGGCGAGAAATCGCTCTTAACATCAAAAGATTGGTAGAGATCGGCTGTTACAGAGGTATTCGTCATAGGAAAGGTCTGCCTGTAAGAGGTCAGAAAACAAAGACAAATGCCCGTACACGCAAGGGTCCGAGAAGAACTGTTGCTAATAAGAAGAAATAATTTGTTCATACCGATTTTACCGATATAGGAGGTTCAGTTAAATGGCTAAGAAAACAGTTAAGAAGACAGTGGGCCGCCGTCGTCGTGACAAAAAGGTCGTTGAACGCGGTGCGGCACATATCCAGTCTACTTTCAATAACACTATCGTAACTATTACAGATGCGGCAGGCAACGCCCTTTCATGGGCAAGCGCAGGCGAGCTTGGTTTCAGGGGTTCGAGAAAGTCGACGCCTTACGCTGCGCAGATGGCAGCCGAAAAAGCGGCAGGCGCTGCAAAGGATTACGGCTTAAAGACAGTTGAAGTTTTTGTAAAAGGTCCGGGCAGCGGCCGTGAAGCAGCTATTCGTGCTTTGCAGGCAGCAGGTCTTGACGTAACAATGATAAAGGACGTTACACCCGTTCCTCACAACGGTTGCAGACCGCCTAAGAGAAGAAGAGTATAATTTGATGCAAATTCAGGTTTTTTATTGATATAAACGGAGGTAACAATTAATGGCAAGAGATATGGGTCCTATCCTTAAAAGATGCAGATATTTGGGCATTGAGCCTTCTGTTCTCGGTTCCAACAAGAGGGCAAGCCACCGCAAAAGACAAATGCGTAAATTAAGTGAATACGGAGTTCAGTTAAAAGAAAAACAGAAAGTTAAGTTTATATACGGCGTGCTTGAAAAGCAGTTCAGAAACTACTACAAAAAAGCCGAAAAAATGCACGGCATTGCAGGTGAAAACCTTCTTATGCTGCTTGAAATGCGCCTTGACAATGTTGTTTACAGGCTTGGCTACGGCCGCACAAGGAAGGAAGCAAGGCAGATAGTAAGGCACAACCTTATAACCGTTAACGGCAAAAAAGCTAATATTCCTTCACAGCAGGTCAAAGTAGGCGATGTGATCGAAGTAAAGGAAAGCAAGAAAGACCTTCAGAGATTTAAAGATGTGCTTGATGTAACGGCTTCAAGGATCGTTCCGGAATGGTTATCTGCCGATCATGACAGCCTTAAAGGCAGTGTAAACACACTTCCCAAGAGAGAACAGCTTGATTTGCCTGTTAACGAAACACTTATTGTCGAGTTGTACAGCAAGTAATATCCTGCTGTTTTGGAAAGACTTATTGGATATATTTATTAAATTGATTATTAGGGAGGTTGGACAGAGTGTTTGAATTTAATAAACCTCGCATTGAGATCGCTGAACAGACGGGTAACTATGGCCGCTTTGTTGTTGATCCGCTTGAGAGAGGCTACGGCACGACACTTGGCAATTCGTTGAGGAGAATACTCCTTTCGTCCCTGCCCGGCGCAGCTGTAAGTAATGTCAAGATAGAAGGCATACAGCACGAATTCAGTACAATACCCGGCGTTAAGGAAGATGTTACCGAGATCATTCTCAACCTTAAAAACCTTGCAATAAAGAACAACAGCGAGAATAACGAGGCAAAAATCGGTTATATAGATGCTTCCGGCGAGTGCGAAGTTAAAGCAGGTGATATTAATTTTGGATCCAATATGGAGATAGAGATAATTAATCCCGACCTGCATATTGCAACCCTGAGCGGCGGCCCCGACAGTAAGCTGTTTATTGAAATGACCGTAACAAAAGGTCGCGGTTATGTTGATGCAGCCAAGAACAAAAAACCCGACCAGCCGATCAGAATGATCCCTGTTGATTCTATATACACTCCTGTCAGACGTGTTAATTTTCGCGTTGAGGATACCCGTGTGGGTCAGATAACCGACTATGACAAGCTGACGTTTGAGGTCTGGACGGACGGAACTATATCGCCCGCAGACGCTGTCAGCCTTGGCGCTAAGATTTTGACCGAACATCTGAATCTTTTTGTCGATCTGTCCGACAGTGCAAGAAATGCAGAAATTCTTGTGGAAAAAGAAGAAGGCAAGAAAGAGAAGGTGCTTGAACTCAGTATTGAGGAGCTTGACCTTTCGGTGCGTTCTTACAACTGTTTGAAACGCGCAGGTATCAATACAGTCGAAGACCTTGCGAATAAAACTGAAGACGATATGATGAAAGTACGAAATCTGGGACGCAAGTCGCTTGAAGAGGTACTTAATAAATTGGCAGAGCTTGGCTTGAGTTTAAGCCCGAGCGATGAATAAATTAAGGAGGTTTACCAATGTCCGGTTACAGAAAGCTTGGCCGCACAGCAAGCCAGCGTAAGGCGCTGCTGCGCAATCAAGTCACTAATTTATTATACAACGGTAAAATAACAACTACCGAATCAAAGGCTAAAGAAATAAGAAGCATTGCTGAAAAGCTTATAACTTTGGCTGTTAAAGAAAAAGATAACTTTGACGAAGTTACCGTTACGGCTAAAGTTGCTAAGAAGGATGCCGAGGGTAAGCGTGTTAAAGAGGTCGTAAACGGCAAAAGAGTTACCGTTTATGACAATGTTGAAAAGACAATAAAGAAAGACCGTCCGAGCAGGCTTAATGCAAGAAGAAAAATACTTGCTTATCTTTACCCTGTAACGGAATATACCAATGACGGCAGAAAAGCTCACAGCAATACCGTTAAGGTAGATATGGCGAAAAAACTCTTTGAAGAGATAGCGCCTAAGTATGAGGGCAGAAACGGCGGTTACACAAGGATATTAAAACTTGGCGCAAGACGCGGTGACGGTGCCGAAACTGTTATAATTGAATTGATTTGATGATTTTATGGGCTGTTGCAAACGGTGGTATGCCGTTTGCGGCAGCTTTTTTATGGGTTGAGGGTAAAATTATGGAAATAATTAAAATTATGGGGCTTTGCCCCATACCCCGCCTTTTATCTAAATGGGGCTCTGCCCCATACCCCGCCCGCTTTTTCTGAAGTCTAAGCAAAAAATTTCGCTTTTCGTGAACGAAAAGCAATTTTTCGCTTAGGAAAAAGCGGGGCAAAAAATAAGTTACTTATAATAACGTGGCTGCGAACAAAGCTCACACGGAAATGGGGCTTCGCCCCAAAGTCTGTTTTATTAAACATTCTTATAAACCCCACAATAAAATTAACCTCACGGCAAACACGCAAATGTTTCTCCGTGAGGCTGTTTTTTTGAGCCGAAACGGAGATCATTTGTGGGGCTTGCCTTTTAGAATGTTGCTTTGATTGACCACTATAAAGTTTTAGGTCAAGCTTTTTTCCAAAAAGGCTTGTGGGGTTTGGGGCAAAGCCCCATATTAACCTATTTAATACTTGAAATAAAGGCGATATTGTGTTATAATACAAGCGAGGTCTGAGATATGAAAATTTCTGTTGATGAAAAGGGCTTTTTTACAAAGCCGCTTAATATACTTATAATAGCAATAATCGCAAATGCCCTATGGGGCAGCGCTTTTCCCGCAATAAAAATAGGCTATGAGCTGTTTCGCATAACGGAGGGTTCTGTGGCGGATAAAATAATATTCGCAGGCACACGTTTTATTTTTGCGGGCTTACTTGTGACGCTGTTTAACTGCCTTGGCAATAAAAGGCTTGTTTTACCTCAAAAAGAGGATATAAAAGGCATAATCCTGCTTGGGCTTATACAGACGACGCTTGAATACGTGTTCTTTTATATCAGTCTTACGCATATTTCGGGAGTAAAAGGCTCTATAATAAATTCGATGGGCAATTTCTATGCCGTGCTGCTTGCCGCTTTATTCTTTAAAAATGACAGAATGACTTTAACAAAGTCTGTCGGCTGCGCATTGGGCATAGCGGGTGTTATAATCTGTAATCTTGGCGGAGAGATAAACACGGGGTTTTCGCTTATGGGCGAGGGCTTTATGCTTTCAGCCGCTTTTTGTTTTGCGCTTGGCGGTGTTATAACAAAGATATTTGCGCAGAACACCGAGCCTGTTTTACTGACGGGGTATCAGCTGACTTTGGGCGGTGTGATACTGTTTTTGACGGGTATGCTTTTGGGCGGCAGGCTTAATGTATATGGCGTGGGCTGTGTGCTGATAATGGTTTATCTTGCCGCTTTGTCTGCAATAGCGTTCAGCCTGTGGGCAAAATTGCTTAAATTCAATCCGGTAGGCAAAATATCGCTTTTCGGTTTTCTTAATCCGATTTTTGGCGTGATACTTTCGGGAATATTCCTGCATGAGAATTTTCTTGATGTAAAGCTGATATTGGCGCTGATTTGTGTAAGTGTCGGCATTGCAGTTGTAAATCGCGCACCCTTAGCTTAATGGATAGAGTACACGACTCCGACTCGTGCGATGGGGGTTCGATTCCCCCAGGGTGCATACATTATGCATAGCACTGTTCCAAATCATGTGCCTTCTGTGAAGTGCGTCCCAAATTTACAAGGCTTTTTGTCAAATGGTGTGGTTTTGACAATTATCAAAAGTTTCACGAGTGGCGTAGGCATATCTACGCCACTTTTCTATGCGTATAAAATCAAACATAATAGCTATTCTCTTTATGACCTTGATTTTAAATGCCCTTGCTCACTCCATTGTTATAGCTGTTTTTATATATTCGGAATATTTTTCGGCTGTTTTTATATAATCGGATACGTTTTTATGTTTTGACATCAGAATGTCCCTAAGCAAGTTGGTAAAAGCCGTCAGTATATAGCAGAATATCCTTGACTAAAATATATTACACTTTTATTACATAATCTGATTTTAATTGCTATTTGTAAAAGCAATGGTGTATAATAGAAAGCAGGATACACTATCGGTCTATACCGATATGTTGCCTGATTTTTGTTGTTTGTATTATTATCGGGCGGGAGCGTTAATATCAAATATGAAAAAATTTTTATTAATTTTTGCGGCAGCCGCGCTTGTTGCCTTGTGCGGATGCAGCGTTATAAACAATAACTGGATAATAAGTATAGACGGTACAAAGATAGACAAGTCTGAGTTTGCCGTATATCTCTATGAACAGGTCAAAGCTTTTGAGGAAACGGGCGGCAGCGACATATGGGCGGTGGACTTTGACGGGGTATCCGCTCAGGAGGTCGCAAAGCAGAACGCAGCAAATTCATTGCTGAGGGCAAAACTTGCCGTTAAAGAGGCGGCGGGGCTTGGCGTAAGCGGCGAAGTTGACGAAAACAGCGTTAAAACCGAGGGTCAGTCGTTATATGATTCCATAACATCGGATACTTTGGGCAGGATTGCGCTTGACGATATTACCCCTGAGCTTTGCGAAAACATAATCCGTGACGGGCTTATACAACAACAGGTCTATCAGGCTGTTACATCAAGCTACGAGATAAACCGTCAGGATTTTGAAACCTATCTCAAAGACTATTACAACAAGAATATCGCTTTGTACAAGAATATTACGGTCAAAGCCATTTATGTGGCTGCCGACCCTTCGACACTGCCGTTGGAGGGCAAAGAACCTACAATAGACGAATATTCGGACACTAACCAAAAATATGTTGCTGCCGAGGGTCGCGAACGCATAGAGGAGGCTTATGCCCTGCTGAAGGACGGCGAGCGTTTCGGTCGGGTGCAGTACGATTATTCGCAAGACCCCAACAGGCGTGAATTTTCGGTCAATCAGGATATGTATAACGAGGACGTACTGGCAAAAATTTATGCGCTTGACAAAGACGAATACACCGATATAATCGAGTACGGCGACGGTTATTATATTTTCTACGCAAAAGACGTTTCGCAGACGCCTATTGAGAGCGTCAGCCCCGAAATAGAGCAGATATATTCAGCCGAGAAAAAAGAAGAGATATATCAGGCGCAGAACGACAGCTGGCAGAACGCAGCCGATATAAAGCGCAATTCGACCGTGTGGGAAAGCATTGTTATAAATGCCGACACCGCAGAGGAAGTTACCGTTACCGTAGAGGGATAAAACAGGCTTATAAAAAATAATATATATCAAGGAGGGTTTTACCTATGAGCGAAAATTTACACGAGCATCACGACTGCGACTGCGGCTGCGAACACGAGGCGGAGAAGATGACGCTTGTACTTGACGACGATTCCGAAATGACCTGCGACGTGTTGGGTATTTTTGAATCGGGCGAGAACGAGTATATAGCTTTGCTGCCCGAGGACGATGAAGATGTGCTTATATATCGTTATATCGAAGCCGACAACGAAGAGGGCTTCGAGCTGCAGAATATTGAAAGCGACGAAGAGTATGATATGGTAGAGGACAGCTTTTATGAGCTGTTTTATGAGGACGAGGACTTGGACGACGAGCTTGCGGACGAGTTGGAGGACGAGGAATAAACAGGGATAGGCAGTTCCGAAGAAAAAACTCATACCAACCAAGGGCGGCTCTTTATCAAATAGTAAGGGTAAAAGTTTTACAAGCGGCGTAGGCATCATCTACGCCATTTTTTCTATGTGAATGAACGGTAGCCCGTAAGTGTCGGAGGAGAAACGATCAAGCACGAAATAACCCCTCTGTCGGCTGCGCCGACATCTCCCCTTGCAGGGGAGACTATCGGAAAAGCCTCCCCTGTAAGGGGAGGTGGCACGAAAGTGCCGGAGGGGTAAAATAATTTAGTCGGTCAATAAAAGGGGTGCATATAATGTCAAAAAAAATCATTCTCACAGGCGGCGGAACGGCGGGTCATGTCACGCCGAATTTAGCGCTTTTGCCAAGGCTCAAAGCCAAGGGCTTTGAGGTAGTGTATATCGGCAGCAAAACGGGAATAGAAAAGGAGCTTGTTACGGCTGCGGGCGTGGAATACAAGGCGATAAGCAGCGGCAAATTAAGACGTTATTTCGATATGAAAAACTTTACCGATATATTCCGTGTTATAAAAGGTACTTTTCAAGCGACGGTCATAGTTGCAAAAGAAAAACCCGACGTAATTTTTTCCAAGGGCGGTTTTGTGGCTGTACCCGTGGCAGTGGGGGCTTTTCTGAACAGAGTGCCTTTTGTTGCACACGAATCCGATATGACCCCGGGGCTTGCCAACAAGCTGGCAATGCCCTTTGCAAAAAAGGTATGTACCACCTTCCCCGAGGCTGTCGGGTATATCAAAGGCGGTAAGGGCGTGCATACGGGTACGCCTATCCGCCCCGAGCTTTTCCGAGGCGACAGGCAGAAGGGTCTTGCTTTCTGCGGTTTTGACGGAACTAAGCCTGTGCTGCTCATTATGGGCGGTTCGCTCGGGTCGGTCGTGCTGAACAACGCAGTTAAAGTCGTGATAAAAGAGCTTTCGACAAAATTCGACATTGTGCATTTGCGCGGCAAAGGCAATTTGGACGACGAATTAAACGGCATTAAGGCTTATCGCCAGTTTGAGTATATAAATAAAGAATTGCGCGATATAATGGCAGCCGCAGATGTGGTACTCTCACGCTCCGGTTCAAATGCCATCAGCGAATTTCTTGCGCTCAACAAGCCTATGTTGCTTGTGCCGCTTTCAAAAAAAGCAAGTCGGGGCGACCAGATATTGAATGCAAATTCCTTCAAATCGCAGGGTTTTGCCGAAGTTATAGAAGAAGAAAATTTAACGGGCGAGCTGCTTGTAAAAAAAGTAAATATGCTGTATAATAACAGGCAGAGGTATATTTCGGCAATGAAAAACAGCGCGGGCGTCGACGGCGCGGCGGCTGTTATGCGCGAGATAGAAAACGCCTTGAAAAAATAGATACCGAAAGGGGATAATACATATGAAGAAAAAAATATTTGTTACGGCGGTTGCTGCGCTTATGATGAGCGTTACGGCGTTTGCGGGCGATATTTCGGTCAACGGAAATGTAATAGAGGCTCAGACCGTTATTGTCGAGGGCAGGACGCTTGTACCCGTACGCGGCGTGTTTGAAGAGCTTGGCTACGAGGTCAACTGGGACGAGGAAACAAAAACTGCCACTTTAAGTGGCAAAAAGACTGTTGTTATATCTGCCGACAGCGCAACTTTCACCGTTGACGGCGAGGAGATGACCCCCGAAGTGCCTCAGCAGATAATCGACGGCAGATTCATGCTGCCCCTGCGTGCCGTGGGCGAAGCTATCGGCGCCAAAGTCGACTGGGACGCAGAAACAAAAACGGCAAGTATAAATGTTTCAAAGGGTCTTAAAATAGGCGGTGTACAAAAACTTTAAAAGCATATTCATTATCGTGTTTATGCAAATATGATTATAGAAAATCGAAGCCGATAACTTGCAAATTTTAAGCAAGTTGCACAATAATATTTTTTGAAAAAATTTTTTTTGGTGCAAAATATATGTTTGTGTAACGCTTTTTTGCCGATATTGAAATCCAAATGAAATATAATTTGGGCAAATACACGAAAATACAAAATTTCTTAAAATAAATTGACATTTGGGGCAAAAAATTATATAATCAACTTGAGATAATGTTGGTTTGGGAGTATAATGCACACTCCGCTGACCGATATTTCCGAGGATGATGTCGTTTATAAGAGGCATGGGTTCTGGTTATTCCCTTACGGGCAGGGTTTTCGTCGGAAATGAGCCTTTGTGGGTCCTTGAGGTATCCCCTCGGGGGTACAACGAAGATCCAAGTAAATAAACCCCTGACTTTATGGCAATACGGCATATTCCGAATAGCAAACAAACTATCCCAAAAAAAGGAGGAAGAAAATTGAAAAGTTCTACAAAAAGACTTGTGAGCAGCGTTCTTGCAGCCAGCTTGGTTTTCTCTAACATTGCCACAAGCACAACATTCGTAGGCGCAGCCGAAGCAACCGACGTTTCAACAAGCAGCGGTGCGATAGGCGGCGATGTTTCGGGTTTTGTGGGTTCTGCTACTTATACTGCAGCAGACTTTCTTGCAGCTAATCCCGACGGTGTTCCCGGTTCCGGTGATGCTTTAATGCCCGAAGAAACAAAACTTGGTGAAGGTTTTTATGTAATAAACGGCGGCAGCAATTTTACCGCTAAAGAATCTTCATACACATTTGAAGACGGTGCAGCATACAGTTCCGAATTCCAGATCGGTAAGGGTAACGAATCTGTTGCGGCAGATGCAGCAAGCGTTGCACTTCCTATCGAAAAAGGTATCAAACTTGAAGTTGGCGGTGCAGGCACAGCAAAGATCTATACAGGTATAGGTTCAAGCGGTGTTCTTGACCTTGATCTTCTTGTTACAGACGCAAGCGGTAATGTTATAAGCAAAGCTACTGTTTCAAGAGAAGATGCAACACCTAACAATTATACCGTACCTACTATCGAGCTTCCGGCAGCAGGCACATACTATATTGTTAACCCCGCTAAGCAGGCAAGCTGGAACTTCGCAGCTATCACTCTTGATGTTGCAGGCGGTTCAGGCACACCCGATACACCCGATACACCCGACACACCGGACGTACCCGTTGAGGGCTTTGTAGGTCAGGCTACCGTTCTTGCATCCGAAGTAAATGCAGCATATCCCGACGGTGTTCCCGGTTCGGGCGATTCAACAATGCCCGACGAAACTCTTCTTGGTTCCGAAGTTTACGCAGTAAACGGCGGTAGCAATTATACAGCTAAGACATCTTCATACACATTTGAAGACGGCACAACATACGAGGCTGAATTCCAGATCGGTAAGGGTAACGAATCTGTTGCTGTTGATGCAGCAAGCGTTGCACTTCCTATCGAAAAAGGTCTTAAATTTGTTGTAGGCGGTGCAGGTACAGCCAAGATATACACAGGTATAGGTTCAAGCGGCGTTCTTAACCTTGACCTTCTTGTTGTTGATGCAAGCGGTAATGTTGTAAGCAAAGTTGCCGTTACAAAGGACGAAACAACAAACACACTTTCCGTACCTACTATCGAATTCCCGGCAGCAGGCACATACTATGTTATCAACCCCGCTAAGCAGGCAAGCTGGAACCTTGCGGCTATCGTTCTTGATATCGCAGGTCAGGGCGGAGATACTACAGAAACAACAACCGAACCTTCTACAGAAACAACAACAGAGTTTGTTCCGAGCGAAGATACAATGTATGTAAAGGCATCTATTGCCGGCGGCGACGTTATCTCACTTGATAAGATAGGTCAGACCGTAAATGTTGATTTTGATATTATCAACAACAAGGGCTTTAACAACTACACATTCTTCATTAAGTACAATCCTAACGTTGTAAAAGCTAAAGAAGTAGTTGAACCTGCCGATTACACAGGTTACATCAGCTACAAGTCAACAGTTAAGGTTCCCGGTATGGGCGAAATGGAAGTTGACAATCCTGCATATGATGCAGAAACAACAAACGGTCAGATGACCACAGCTCCTCTTGCAACAGACGGCGACTATGCCGATGTAAATCCTGACGGCGTTAAGACACAGGCTGATCTCGGTAAAGTTAAACTTGCTTATGTATACGAAGGCAAGGTAAACAATGTTCTTCAGGAACTCAACGGCGACGGCAGACTCTTTACTATCGCATTTGATGTTCTTGCAGAAGGCGATGCTCAGATCGAAATAGTTGGCTCTAACCCGTTCAGCGGTTCAGAGGCTCTTAACCCGGGCAAAGTTATCAAATTTGCTAACTATCCTAACGGTATCAAAGTTGCTGAAGTAGTAATTACAACAGAACCTACTACAGAAACTACAACACAGGCTCCTTCAGAAACCACAACAAAGGCTCCTGAGGCATCAAGCAGCAACAGCGATGACGACGATGACAACGATAATACAAGCAGCGGCAGAAGAGGCGGCGGCGGAAGCAACGTAAAAACTACTGCTGCGACTACGACTACCGAAAGCACCACTTCAAAGGAAGAGCCTTCCACCGAAGCAACAACGGCATCTGCGCCTGCGGCACAGTCAAGGTTTACGGACCTCGGCACGCATCCATGGGCTGAGTCGTATATAAACGAGCTTGCGGACAAGGGCATTATAAACGGATACAGCGACAATACCTTCAAGCCCGGCGCAAATGTAAAAAGGGCGGACTTTGTAATTATGCTTATGAAGGCTATGGGTGTTGATACAAATACCGCACCAAAGTCCAACTTCAGCGATATAAGAGATGACAAGTATTATTACAATGCAGTGGGTCTTGCAAAGGATATGGGTGTTGCATCGGGTAATCCTGACGGT
>CANRCU010000033.1 GCA_947629215.1 uncultured Clostridia bacterium | reverse complement strand
TCCGTTGCTTTTTTGATTCTGGAGCTTGCAGAGGTCACATTATTATTGATAAGATGATCGGTTTTTGCAGAAACGCTCCCCGTTGTTTTACCACCTAATTCTTCTATTTTTGCCTGAAGTTCTTTTCGGTTTTTGAAAATGTGTACATTACCCGTTATAACAAACGTTTTGCCTTTGAGCGGCAGCTCGTCGGCGGTGCTTACGGGTATGTCAAAGGTGAGAATATCACGCAGTTTTTGTATCAGCCCGATGTTTTTTTTGTCATGAAAATACCTTGCGGCGGATTCGGCTATAATATCCCCGAAACCATCAATGGATGTCAGCTCTTCGGGGCTTGCGTTCATTATAGAGTCAAGGTCGTTGTCAAAATATCGACACAGTAGTTTTGCATTGCCAAGCCCCACATTTTCTATGCCCAACGCATAAATAAAGTTTGGCAGATCGACTTTTTTGCTCTTTTCTATTGCATCGGTCATTTTTTCAAAAGACTTGATGCCAAATCCCTCCGTATTGACTATTTCGTCTTTGTGCGCATAAAGTGCATATATATCCGAAAAATCTTCCAACAGCCCCATTTCCGAAAATTTTTCAAGTGTATTTTCGGACAGTCCCTCTATATTCATGGCATCACGGCTGACAAAATGCGTAAACCCTTGTATTTTTTTTGCTTTGCATTGAGGGTAGGTGCATTTTAAAGCCGCTCCGTCACGCAGACTGACAATTTCGGTCTTGCCTCCGCAAACGGGGCATTGTTCGGGTATCTCGGCAGAATCGCTTTCAGTCAGATTTTCCGCTACCTGCGGTATTATCATATTCGCTTTGTAAACGGTTATCGTGTCGCCTATGCCAAGTTTCAGATTTTTTACAATACTTACATTGTGCAGACTTGCGCGCTCGACAGTCGTCCCCTCCAGCTCGACGGGATCGAACACGGCGATAGGGTTTATAAGCCCCGTGCGCGAGGTGTTCCATTCGATACGCCGTAAGGTTGTCTGCGCTGTTTCGTCAGCCCATTTGAACGCAATGGAATCCTTCGGGAATTTTGCCGTCGTACCCAAGCTTTGCGAATATGCAATATCATCAAAGGTCAGTACAAGACCGTCCGTTCCGAAAGGATAGTCGGGTATTTCTTTTTCAAATTCAAGCACTTTTTCGGCAACATTTTCCGCATTGACAAATTTTCGCTTGACGGTCTGAAACCCTTTTGAATCAAGCCAAGCCATACCGTCGGATTTTTTTGAAAATGTCATGTTTTCGGCATTTACAAGCGAAAAGGCTGTAAAACAGACATTTCTTTCCGCACAGACTTTGCTGTTGAGCTGACGCACGGTTCCGCTGCAAAGGTTGCGCGGGTTTTTGTATTCGTCTTCGGGTTCAAGCCTTTCGTTTATACGTTCAAAATCCTTAAAAGAGATGACCGCTTCTCCGCGCAGAACAAGTTCGCCTTTAAAATCAAGTTTTAAGGGGATATTTTTGAAAGTGCGCGCATTATGCGTGATGTCCTCGCCGATAGTGCCGTTCCCGCGTGTGAGTGCCTGTTTGAGTTCGCCGTCCGCATATGTCAGCACGACCGTCAGACCGTCCATTTTATACGACAAAAGCCCTGTTTTATCACCTAAAAAATCGGCAAGCTTGGCGGTATCCTTTGTTTTGTCGAGGGAAAGCATCGGCGACGGGTGTTCGACCTTTGTAAGCTCGCTGAGAACCCGGTAGCCGACATTTTGCGTCGGGCTGTCGGAAAGCGTTATACCCGTTTCCGTTTCAAGTGCACACAGCTCGTCATACAAGGCGTCGTATTCCTTATCGCTCATAATTTCCTTATCTTGCTGATAATATGCTTTTGAAGCCTCATTCAGCAGCGCGATCAGCTCTTTCATTCGTTCCATGTTCCGTTCTCCTTTTATACATTTTTGCCTGCGGCATATTTACAAAGCAAAGCGTCCATATTTTCAGATCCCGTGGTAGAATTTACCTCAACTCGCATTTCTGCGCTGTGCGGCAGACCTTTGAGATACCAACCGATGTGTTTTCGCATTTCGCATACGCCTATTCGTTCGCCTTTATAACCGACAAGCATTTTAAGGTGACGTCTTGCAGTTGCGATACGCTCGTTTAAGGTCGGTTCGGGCAGAAGTTCGCCGCTTTTCAAATAGTGAACGGTGCGTTTGAATATCCACGGGTTGCCCTGAGCGCCCCTTCCTATCATTACCGCATCGCAGTTTGTATATTCAAGCATTTTTTTTGCGTCCTCGGGTGTAAAAATATCGCCGTTGCCGATAAGCGGTATTTTTTTGAGAGAGGACTTTACCTCGCCGATAATATCCCAATCGGCTTTTCCGCTGTAATACTCTTCGCGCGTGCGACCGTGCAGCGTTACCGCGGCAGCGCCGTTTTGTTCGGCAGTTTTTGCCATTTCAACGGCGTTTATATGTTTGCTGTCAAAGCCCTTTCGTATTTTGACCGTAACGGGCTTGTCCGAATTTGATGCGACAGCATATATTATCCTGCCCGCAAGCTCAGGGTCGAGCGATAAAGCCGAACCCTCGCCGTTTTTCACTATCTTTGGCGCAGGGCAGCCCATATTTATATCAAGAATATCTATTTCGCCGTAAGCATTCAATTCTTTCGCCATACGCCCCATTATCTCGGGGTCACTGCCGAAAAGCTGTACGGCGGCGGGATGTTCGTTTTCGGACACAAAGAGCATTTTTTTTGTGTTTTGGTTATTATGGCTCATACCTTTGGCGCTGACCATCTCCGACCAGACGATACCTGCCTGCATTTCCTTGCATAAAAGTCGGAATACCGCGTCGGTTATACCTGCCATAGGCGCAAGAAAGACATTGTTTTCGGGTTCTATACTGCCTATTTTCACAATTTAAGACCCTTTCCGCCAAGTCTGAAAACTTTGTACCATACGCTCAGGGCGTTAAAGAATTGCCTGCGTTTTTTAGCCATACGGTCAATTTCAAGTTTTGCGCCGATAGGGTCGTAATCAAGATCGCCTTCGTCGGCGCACGACTCTATATAGACGTTGCCATCCTCATAAAAGCCGACACAGGCAGTACCCCTGACTTTTTCGGCAATATAAATAACAATCTGTTTTACTTCTTTTTTTACATCTGCCGGCAGAGCGGCAAAGTCGTCCTCGTTGTAGTAGTGTTTGTGCAAATGAAAATTTGCAGCGGATAAAACGGTTTTTTTCAAGGCTATCAGTCCTTTCGTATATATTTAATATCGGAGCCGGTTTTTGCCGTTCAGACAAAATCGACAAATACCATATTGGATAAGTCTACGCCTTTTTTTGTCAGACGTATATTTCCTCCGCTTATCTCAAGCAGCCCCGTATTTTCGTGTTTTTTGAATATTTCTCCGAAACGTTCAAAAATATTTTCTCCGAATCTTGTATAAAAATCTTCGGATTCTATGCCTTTGGTACACCTCAGCCCCAACATTACAAACTCCTGCATTTGTTCCGTTTGGTCAAGCACCGTACGCTCGGCTACGGTAACACCGCTCAGATATTTGCCGATGTTTTCGGTATTTTTGAGCCTTTCATTGCCCCAAAGACTTGCCGCACCTATGCCGAAACCCTTGTAATCTCCGCCCTTCCAATATACAAGGTTGTGTCTGCATTCATGGTCGGGCTTGGCGAAATTGGATATTTCATATTGTCTGTATCCATTTTCTTCAAGCATATCTCTTGCAAGATAATACATTTCCCTATCGAGTATCTCGTCGACAGGTTCGTATTTTTCATAAAACGGAGTGCCTTCTTCTATAATAAGGCTGTAAGCCGATATATGTTCGGGGTTCAGAGCGATGATATTTTTAAGAGTATCAAGCCATATTTCCAAGCTTTGACCGGGCAGCGCAAACATAAGGTCGGTATTTATATTGTCAAAATATTTTCTTGCAAGCTCATAGCTTTTAAGCGCAGTGCCGCTGTCGTGTATTCTGCCAAGCGCAGACAGCATTTTATTGTCAAGGCTTTGTATGCCCATGCTCAGACGGTTTATGCCTGAATTTTTGTATATTTTGAGCTTATCATTGTTAAGAGTGCCGGGGTTTGCTTCTATTGTTATCTCACAATTATCCGCAAGACGGAATTTACGCGCGATAAGCTGCATTATATCGTAAATATTATCTGCGGACACGGCGCTCGGAGTGCCTCCGCCAATAAAAACGGACATAATTTCCGACTTTGTTTCAAATGCCGATATTTCTTGTTTAAGAGCGGACATATAATCCCGTAAAAGCTCGAACCGAGGGAAACTTAAAAAATCGCAATATGCGCATTTTTTTATGCAAAAAGGCAGATGTATATAAAGACTTAATGTTTTCATTGCAGTATACGTCGCAGGTCGTTTTCGTCAAAATGATAATCTTTATTGCAGAAATGACAGTGCAAAGTTGCCTCCCCGTCCTCTTCAAGTATATTTTCGATCTCCGCCCGTCCCGTTGAAATAAGCGCTTTTTCAACTCTTTCACGCGAACAGCCACAATAATATTCAACGGGTATTATGTCGGTTATTTTCGGCTGCATATCGCCGACTGTTTCATTCAATATATCTTCGCAGTTCATGCCGCTTTCAAGCATTGAGGTAACGCTTTTCAATGTGCGTAATTTTTCCTCCAGCCTGTCTGCTATCTCATCGGGCGCAGACGGCATAAGCTGTATTATAAATCCGCCAGATTGTTTTACGGTATAGTCGCGGTCGACCAAGACCCCGAGAGCAACTGCCGAGGGTATCTGTTCGCTTTTTGCGAAATAATAGGTCAAATCCTCTGCGATCTCTCCGCTGACAAGCGGTATCTGACCTATATAAGGCTCCTTCAGCCCCATATCTTTTATAACGGTCATCGTACCGTGACCGAGAGCGCCCGCAACATCAAGTTTGCCGTTTGGCTTTAGCGGTATATCCACATACGGCTCATAGGCGTAACCTTTTACTCTTGCGTGACTGTCCGCCGTTACGGTAAGTCCGCGCGCAGGACCGTCGCCTTTTATGGTCACAGTCATAAGGTCGCCGTCGTTTTTGAGCATACTGCCCATGATAGCTGCGCCTGTAAGCGTTCTGCCAAGCGCAGCCGTCATTACGGGGGAAGTTTTGTGATATTCAAAAGCGCGGTTTACGGTATTTTTTGTATCGGCTACAAATATCCTGCCGCTGTCATCGCCGAAAGTGGCTCTTAATATATGATCGTTCATAATTCTGTCCTTTCTTGGGAATGCCCGATAAATTTTTATCGGAATATATTAAAAACAGTATATCACAAATTTATGCGGATTACAATGTATTTTCACGGCTTTGTTGTCAATTTTCTATTAAAAGAGGCAATGCGGGCGACAGTATCCCCCGACAGCGCAAGCACAGTAATTGCGGCAAGTATCAGCGCATATAACGGTTTTCCGCCGACAAGTATGCCAAGCAGCTTGTTGTCTTTCATAAAATTTATGATAATGCCGTGCAGGATATATATTGAAAATGTGTTTTTGCCGATATTGGTCATTACAGGGATATGTTTGTCGGGCATACACAAAATTATCGGTATTGAAAATGCAACAGCGCAGAGCATAAAAAACGCTCTTGTAAAGACCGTGCCGCCGGAAGACCCGTAAGGCAAAGCATAATACAGCCAGTGTCGGCTAAGCCCGACAGATGCGGGTATAAGCATAACTATGCACAGTATCGTCATAGGCAGGACCGCAGGCAATATCGTGCGCAGTTTTTTTCTGCCGTAAACAAAGGTGTCGAAAAAATTTTTTCTTACATAAACGCCGCAGAGAAAAAAAGGCATAAGCGCTATTGTTCTTGATAAAGACAAATAGTATTTTACGGTTTTTTCAAAACCTGCCAACAGGGCAACGGCAAAGGCTATACCTATTGCTCGCAGACCTTTGCGCCCGTCAAGGTCGATAAGGACGGCAGCGATGTACCAGAATATTGTCGAGAGCAGATACCATACAGTCCATATCGGTGTTGTATACTGTATTTTAAGTTCTCCCGAAACATACGAATCATAAATGCAATAAACAGTCTGATATACGAAGTATAAAACCAAAAAACGGGATATGCGCTTTGGGGACGACTTGTGAAACAGTCCCGAAACAAATATAAAAAGCGGCATATGGAACGCATATATAAAAGTATATATCGTATTTTTGCCGTCAATGTTGCCCGATTTTTCGATAATATGCCCGAAAACCACAAGAAAGATGAGAAGTGCCTTTATGTTGTCGATGAACGCTATTCTGTCTTTCATGTCGGTGTCCTTTCAAAAATACTGTCTCGGAGTTTGGTGTAAGTCTTATCTGTCGATAAATATAACATATATTCGAGAAAAAAGCAATAGACATAAAAGAATATTTCTGTTGTAAAAAGGCTGTTTATGTGGTATGATACAAAAAAGAGGTGAGCGCATATGAACAAATATATTGAAGATATGAAGAAAAAACGTATAAGAGCCGCGCTTGGCGCAGAAAAAGCAGAGCTTGTTTTTAAAAACGGCAATGTGGTGGATGTGTTCAACCGCAGGATAATAAAAGCCGATGTGGCTGTGACAGATGCGCGGATAGTGGGCATAGGCGAATATTCGGGCGAAGAGGAGATCGATGTTACCGATAAATACATAATGCCGGGCTTTACCGATGCGCACGTGCATATAGAATCGTCTTTGCTGATACCGTCCGAATATGTAAAAGCGGTGCTGCCGCACGGTACGACAACAATTATTGCCGACCCGCATGAGATAGTCAATGTCTGCGGCAAAAACGGGCTTTTGTATATGCTTGACGATGCCGTTACAACGCCTGCAAATACAAATTTTACAGTCCCAAGCTGCGTTCCCGCAACGCCGTTTGACAATTCGGGCGGAAAACTTGATGCAAACGATATAAAGGCTGTTCTGGAAGAATATGGGGATGAATTGATCGGGCTTGGCGAAATGATGAACTATCCGGGCGTTATAGGCTGTGTCCCCGAAGTGCTTGAAAAATTGGGGCTTGCAATGACAGACGGTCATGCTCCGGGGCTGTCGGGGAAAGAACTTTGCGCGTATATTGCGGCAAATATCTTTACCGATCACGAATGTTCGACAAAAGAAGAGGCTGTCGAAAAAGTCGGGAAGGGTATGTATGTGCTTATCCGCGAGGGTACGGGTACAAAAAATCTTGAAGAGCTGATAAAAGCCGTAACACCGCAAAATACAGACAGGATTGCTTTTTGTACCGACGACAAGCATATTGACGAAATACTCAAAGAAGGAACTATCAGGCATTGTATAAGGCGCGCCATCGGCTTGGGCTTCGATCCAGTTTCGGCAATATGTATGGCGACCATAAATCCCGCAAGAATATACGGGCAGAAAAGGAGAGGCGCTATTGCTCCCGGATATTGGGCGGATATAGTCGTTGCGGATTCGCTTGAACTTAATAATATAGAAATGGTATATTTTAACGGCAATAAGGTAGCGGAAAACGGTAAAGCGGTCTACGAGCCTTATCCCGTTAAAACACCGACGAACTCTGTTACCGATACCGTGCATATCGGCAATGTTACTGCCGATATGTTGCGCCCGGTATTCGACCCGAAAAGACCCGTTATATGTATGAAAGAAGGCAGCCTTTTGACCGATGCCGTTTACAGGGAAACCTCGGACGGGCTTGTTATGGTCGCAAATATCGAAAGGCATAAAAATACGGGCAACATCGGCAAGGCGTTTGCAACGGGTTTTGATATAAAAAACGGAGCCGTTGCGCAGACTATAGGGCATGACAGTCATAATATAACCGTTGCGGGCGATAATGAACGGGATATGGCAGCGGCTGTCAATGCGCTTGGCAAAAGCGGCGGTATAGCTGTTGTAAAAAACGGGGAAGTCATCGCATATATGCCTCTGCCGATAGGCGGTATCATGACCGATCTGCCTGCCGAAAAAGCAGCCGAGGAGTTTGAAAAGATAAATCGGGCTATAAAAGAGATCAGCTCGAATGCATCAAATTCCATATTTATGGTGCTGTGCTTTATATCGCTGCTTGTTATACCCCACCTTAAACTTGGCGACAAAGGTTTGTTTGATGTTGACCGATTTTGTTATATATAAATATTGCCGGGTAAGTCCTTGCCATACACAAAGGGAGAATATTATTGACTTGCGTCAAACAACTTGAAATCGTGTTTATCTTGTGGTATAATATGCATATAGAAAATTTTGGAGGGATAATATGAGCGTTAATTTGAAAAACAGACATCTGCTTACTCTTCTGGACTTTACGCCCGAAGAAATACAATATATGCTTGATCTGGCAGCCGAATTAAAGGCTAAGAAAAAAGCGGGCGAGCCTGTGGATTTTCTGAGAGGCAAAAATATTGCGCTTATTTTCGAAAAGACAAGTACGCGTACACGCTGTTCGTTTGAGGTGGCTGCGTACGATTTGGGTATGTGCGTTACATATCTTGACCCTGCGGGTTCTCAGATAGGCAAAAAGGAAAGTATCGCCGATACCGCAAGAGTGCTTGGCAGAATGTATGACGGTATAGAATACCGCGGTTTCGGTCAGGAAATAGTCGAAGAGCTTGCAAAATATGCGGGTGTGCCGGTGTGGAACGGCTTAACAAACGAATTTCACCCGACGCAGGTGCTTGCCGATATGCTGACAATAAAAGAACACAAAGGCAGAATAAAAGGCATAAAACTGGTCTATATGGGCGATGCGCGTTATAATATGGGCAACAGCCTTATGATAGCCTCGGCTAAAATGGGTATGGATTTTACCGCCTGCGCGCCTAAGAAATATCACCCCAATGCCGAGCTTGTCGAAAAATGCCGCAGTATAGCGAATGAAAACGGCGCAAAGATAACTTTGACCGATAATGTTGACGAGGCTGTAAAAGATGCCGATATAATATATACCGATGTATGGGTATCTATGGGCGAACCCGACAATATCTGGGAAGAACGTATAAAAGAGCTAAAACCCTATCAGGTAAATGCCGAGGTCATGAAAAAGGCAGGTGAACAGGCGCTGTTTATGCATTGTCTGCCCGCATTCCACGACCTTAACACTTCCATAGGCAGAGAGATTAGCCGTAAATTCAAAATAGATGAAATGGAAGTTACTCACGAGGTGTTCGAATCCCCTGCGTCAATTGTTTTTGACGAGGCTGAAAACCGTATGCATACTATAAAGGCGGTAATGGTGGCATCTCTCAGGGGGTAAGAGCGTGTTTGACGAAAAACAAAAAAATTTCGAGAACCGGGCTGTTCTTTTGGTATTGGACAAAAAATTTTATCTTGCCGTTTTTTTGTTTTTTGCCGTTGTTCCGCCTGCGCTTGAATTGCTGTTCGGCATAGGTCTGCATGATATTATAATTGAGATAGTTTTTCTGCACGGTATATTTTTGATGATGATATATGCGTTAGGCTATTGCATTACCGAAAAATTTATACAAAAATACTATCCCGATGAGTACGATATGATATACGGCAACAGAATACTTCCGCATATTTCGTTAAATCTTGACCTTTCGTATATTTACGGCAAAATGGAAAATGTGGTCATAGAATATGAAAAATACGAAGAACGGCTTGCAGATGTCTGCCGCAGTAAATTGTCTTCAAACGGTATGTTTGTGTTACAACTGACAGTCGGCTCTGTCGTGCTTTTGTTTTGGTATACGCTGTTTTGAGTTAATAAAATATAATGAGGTTTTAAAATGGAAAACGAAAAGAAAATAATTTATTCCGCAATGCAGCCTTCGGGTGTGCCTTCGCTTGGCAATTATCTTGGCGCATTGAGGAATTGGAAAAATTTGCAGAACGAATATAATTGCGTTTACGGCATTGCAAATATGCATGCTCTTACCGTGCGCCAGGATCCTGCGGCGCTGAGAAAACGCACTCGCGACCTTGTAGCTTTGTTTATGGCTTTGGGTATAGATCATGAAAAAAATATACTTTATGTTCAGTCGGATGTAAGCGCCCATGCCGAGCTTGCATGGATATTGAATTGTTTTACCTATATGGGCGAGCTTAGCCGTATGACTCAATTTAAAGATAAATCCGCCAAGCATGCCGATAATATCAATGCGGGGCTTTTCACATATCCCGTGCTTATGGCAGGCGATATTTTGCTTTACCGGGCAGACCTTGTACCCGTCGGTGAAGACCAGCGCCAGCATCTTGAAATTTCAAGGGATATAGCCGAGCGTTTCAACAATATCTACGGCGATGTGTTCAAAGTACCCGATGCCTATATTGCCAAAGTCGGCGCAAGGATAACGGGTCTGCAGGAACCGACAAAGAAAATGAGCAAGTCCGAAAGCGATAATGATAATAACGTTATTTTTATTCTTGACGACCTTAATTTGATAGCCAATAAAATAAAACGCGCCGTGACCGACAGCGAAGCCGAGGTGCGTTACGATTCGATAAATAAACCGGGTGTAAGCAATCTGCTGAATATCTATTCGACAATTATAGGCAAAACGCCCGAGGACAGCGCGGTCGAATTTGAGGGTATGGGTTACGGCGATTTCAAGAAAAGAGTTGCGGAAGCCGTTGTCGAGGAAATACGCCCCATTCAGGAAAAATTCAAGCAAATTTCAGCCGACAAGGCTTTTGTTGATAAAGTGATGAAAGACGGCGCTGAAAAAGCCGCATATATAGCCAATAAAACACTCAGAAAAGTCAAAAAGAAAGTCGGTTATCCGAATTAAGTTTAGTTATATAGACTTTGGGCTGTCGAAAGTAATTTTCGGCAGCCCCTTTTGCTTGTCTGTATTATTTAAAACCCGCTTTCAGATTTTGTAGATTTTCTTCCATTATATCAAAATAATCCTTTTCTTTGCCTGTGTCGTCGGTCCCGAGGTTCTCTACGGGGTTCAGCGGCAAAAGCCGCACATTTGTTTCTTCGGATATTTGTTCTGCGACCTTTGTACTCATAAGCTCTTCATAAAAAACCGTGGTTATCCCTTCGCTGTTTATGGTGTCTATTATCTGTTTCATTTGCTGCGGCGAGGGTTCGCTTTCGCTTCCAAGCCCGTCTATTGCGACTTGTTCAAGCCCATAGGCGCTGCACAAATATCCGTATGCCCTATGGCTGACAACTATCTTTTCACCGTTATACGGTTCAAGAGTTTCTCTGTATTCGGCGTCAAGGGCTTTGAGTTTATCCGAAAGCTCCGTATAATTTGCCGAATAGTAATCTGCATTATCGGGGTCAAGTCTTGAAAGTTCGGCTTGGATATTTTGAGCAAGTTTGTCTGCAAGCATCGGGTCAAGCCATATATGCGGGTCGTCTTGTGTGTTTTCTATTTTCGCTTCGTCAGTCAGTACAACAGCGTTTACATCTATTGAGTTTTTTACCGAATCAAGCCAGCCTTCCATATTCAATCCGCTGCAAAAAAGCACATCCGCATTTTCAAGCGCAGCCATGTCCTTTGGCGTCGGTTCCCAGTCGTGCGGTTCCGTACCTGCGGGTATAAGGTTTGTTACCTGTGCTTTGTTGCCTGCTATCTTGCTTGTCAGGTCATAAATACAGTAAAAACTTGTGTAAACATTAAGCTGCCCGTTGTCCGCTTGTTCTTTTGACGAACATCCTATCAGGCAAACGGAAAGCAGCAATATTATAAATTTTCTCATCTTTTTCTCTCCCATATCATATTTTCACGTCGATGCGGCGTATCCATATTATACCACAATACACGGATTTTTCAATATATTCCGTAAAAAATTTATGATATTCAAATTGATACTTGAAAAATTTACAATAATGATATACAATATCTATATGATTTATTTTTTTGAAAATGAGGTGTTTATATATGAGCAGTTTTAAAGCTGTTATTTTAGCGGCGGGGCAGGGTACAAGAATGAAATCGAAGGTTCCGAAAGTGCTGCATAAGATTATTGACAAACCTATGGTGGATTATGTTATAGATGAGAGCATTGCGGCAGGCGCAAGCGATATTTGCGTTATTGTCGGTCATCAGTCCGCTATGGTCAAAGCAATGATAGGCGATAGGGTCAAATTCGGTTTACAGGCAGAGCAGCTTGGCACGGGTCATGCCGTTATGCAGGCAGGCGAATTTTTGAACGGCGATGAAGATATACTTGTGCTTTGCGGCGATACACCGCTCATCAAGGGCGAAACTCTTAAAAAGCTTGCCGAAATGCACAGCGCGGAGGGCAACTCCGTTACGGTCGTTTCGATGCTTCTTGACGAACCGACGGGTTATGGCAGAATTATTCGCAGCGGTGATAAATTTGATAAAATAGTTGAGCAGAAAGACGCATCCGATGAAGAAAAGGCTTGCAAAGAAGTAAATACGGGCGTTTATATCTTTAAATCCGCTGCGCTTGTTTCCGCATTTGATAAGCTGACAAACAACAACGCGCAGGGCGAATATTATCTTACGGATACGCTTGAGATAATCAAAAATGACGGCGGCAAAGTCGGTATAATGCAGGCTGAGGACGAAACCGAGTTTCTTGGCATAAACAGCAAATTGCAGCTAGGCGAGGCAACACGTGTTATGAAACGCCGCATAAACGATTTTCATATGCTTAACGGCGTTACATTGCAAGACCCCGAAAATACATATATCGGCAAGGATGTAAAGATCGGCAGCGATACTTTAATATTGCCCGGCTGCTATATTGAGGGCAAGACCGAGATAGGCTCAGACTGTATAATCGGACCGAATTCAAGGATAACCTCGTCAACGGTCAGAAATTGCGTGACGGTGCAAAATTCCACAATGATAGACGCGTATATTGACAATTACACAACAGTTGGTCCTTACGCTTACCTCAGACCCAACAGCAAGGTCGGCGAACATGTGAGAATAGGCGATTTTGTCGAAATTAAGAACTCGACAATAGATGACGGCACCAAGGTCAGCCATCTTACCTATGTAGGCGATTCCGATGTCGGCAAGTGCGTAAACTTCGGCTGCGGTACGGTCACGGTCAACTATGACGGCAAAAACAAATTCCGCTGCAAGATAGGCGATAATGTGTTTATAGGCTGCAATACAAACCTTGTTGCGCCTGTTGAAGTCGGCGCGAGCGCTTATACGGCGGCAGGTTCGACCATAACAAAGGATATACCCGAAAACAGCCTTGCTATCGCAAGATCAAGGCAGGAAAATAAAGAGGGTTGGAGAATAAAAACAGGTAAATAATCATTTATGTGTGGGTGTTGTTTTCGGCACCCACTTTATTTTTTGTCGTCTTTTTCCCGGATCGGCGTCATATCGTTCAAAGCGTATTCAATGCACTGTATTACGATTTTGTTTATAGATAAATTATATTCGGCAGACAGTTTTTCAAGCCTGTCAACAATACCTACGGGCAGTCTGAAGGTTTTGTTTACATACATATCATAACCTTTTTTCAGT
>CANRCU010000032.1 GCA_947629215.1 uncultured Clostridia bacterium | reverse complement strand
CCGCAAAAGTGCCGATGCTCGAACCGTCCGACTCTGCCGAAACGCTTGAATTTACCAAAGCGGCATACGAATTGTCGGAAAAATACGACACACCGTTCATCATAAAAATGTGTACCCGTGTCGCACACTCTCAGAGTATAGTCGACACGGGCGAAAGGCTCTTACCGAGCGCAAAACCGTATAAAAAAAATATAGCCAAATATGTTATGATGCCGGGCAA
The DNA here is from genome assembly GCA_947629215.1 of uncultured Clostridia bacterium. Classification (GTDB taxonomy): domain Bacteria; phylum Bacillota; class Clostridia; order Lachnospirales; family CAG-274; genus RGIG4310. The sequence continues at coordinate 13,441 of CANRCU010000032.1, read as the reverse complement.
CGCCATAAAAAGGCACCCCGTTGTTGAGAAAAGAACGCTTGACCTGATAAGTTTTGCCGAAGAAACACCTATTAACAGAATAGAGGACGGCAGTGACAAAAGCATAGGTATAATCACATCAAGTACCTGTTATCAATATACAAAAGAGGCTTTCGGCGATAAATATCCCGTTTTGAAATTGGGTATGATAAATCCCCTGCCTATCGAAAAAATCAAGAATTTTGCCAAAAGCGTCGGCAAAGTCATCGTTATAGAAGAACTTGACCCCATAATCGAAGAACACTGCCGCAGGCTTGGTGTTGAAGTAACGGGCAAGGAAATATTCCCGATAACGGGCGAATTTTCGCAGTCACTCATTGCAAAAGCGCTTGATATGCCCGAAAAGTCCGCCTGTTCGGCAATAGAGGGGCTGCCCGTAAGGCCGCCCGTTATGTGCGCGGGCTGTCCGCACAGAGGTCTTTTCTACACACTTTCAAAAAACAAGCTGAATGTGCTTGGCGATATAGGCTGTTACACCCTTGGCGCGGTCGCTCCGCTCAGCGCCGTTGATATGACGCTTTGCATGGGCGCGTCGGTTAGCGCTCTGCACGGTTTTAACAAGGCTCTCGGCTCGGAAAGCAAGAAAAACACCGTCTGTGTTATCGGCGATTCCACTTTTATGCATTCGGGCATGACGGGTCTTGCAAATATTGCATATAACCAAAGCAATTCGACCGTCATAATCCTTGATAATTCGATAACAGGCATGACCGGTCATCAGCAAAACCCGACAACAGGCTACAATATAAAGGGCGACCCCGCGGGAAAAATAGACCTTGAGGCTCTCTGCCGCGCAATGGGCTTTGACCGTGTAAAGGTCGTCGACCCCTATGACCTTGAAGAAACCGAGAGAGTTGTAAAAGAAGAGCTTGCATCGGACGAGCCATCTGTAATAATAAGCAGACGCCCCTGTGCCCTGCTCAAATACGTAAAACATAGACCGCCTTTCAGTGTAGATGTCGAAAAATGCAAGAGCTGCCACGCTTGTATGAAGATAGGTTGTCCCGCTATCAGCTTTAAAAACGGCAAAGCACACATTGACAACACACTGTGTGTCGGCTGCGGCGTATGCAAACAGCTTTGCAAATTTGACGCTTTGAAGGAGGGAGAACAATGACAACAAATGTAATGATCGTAGGTGTCGGCGGACAGGGTTCGCTGCTTGCAAGCAAGCTTTTGGGTCATGTTGTCATGACAAAAGGATATGATGTAAAGGTATCGGAAGTACACGGTATGAGCCAGCGCGGCGGAAGTGTGGTCACATATGTGCGTTTCGGCGATAAAGTTTATTCGCCCGTTATAGACAAGGGCGAGGCGGACTTCATCATTTCTTTTGAGGTGCTTGAAGCTGCGCGTTATCTGCCTTATCTTAAAAAGAACGGCAAGATCATAGTCAACGACCAGGAGATCGACCCCATGCCCGTTATAACGGGCGCAGCCGAATATCCCGAAGAACTCAAAGATAAAATGAAAGCCGCCGGGGCTGACGTCAGTGCCATAAACGCATTGGAAATGGCTGAAAACGCAGGCTCGGCAAAAGCGGCAAACATTGCGCTTATGGGATGCTTTTCAAAATATTTTAAAGATATAAGCGAGGAGGAGTGGCTGACCTCGATAGAAGCATGTGTACCCCCGAAATTTCTTGAACTTAACAAAAAAGCCTTTTATCTTGGCAGAAATTCTTAACAGAGGAGAACAAACTTATGAGTAATTATTTTGACCCCGCTATCGAAACAATGCCCGTTGAAGAGATCAAAAAACTGCAAAGCGAAAGACTTGCAGAACAGGTCAAGCACGTTTATGCAAATGTTGAATTTTACAGAAAAAGAATGGACGAGGCAGGCGTAAAGCCCGAGGACATAAAGGGCATAGAGGACCTGCATAAACTTCCGTTCATAACAAAAGACGACCTTCGCGACCAATATCCCTACGGTTTTCTTGCCGTACCGCTCAAAGATTGTGTAAGAATACAATCCACAAGCGGAACGACGGGCAGACGCGTGGTAGCCTTTTACACAATGGAAGATATACTTATCTGGGATACCTGCTGCGCAAGAGCTATCGTGGCTGCCGGCGGCACAAAGGATGACGTTGTACACGTAAGCTACGGTTACGGTCTGTTTACGGGCGGTCCGGGTCTTAACGGCGGTTCGCATATGGTCGGTTCGCTCACACTGCCGATGTCGTCGGGCAATACGGACAGACAGATACAGTTTATGACAGACCTCGGTTCTACCATACTTTGCTGTACGCCTTCTTATGCGGCTTATCTTGGCGAAAGCATAAACGAAAAGGGCGTAAAAGATCAAATCAAGCTCAAAGCGGGTATTTTCGGTGCGGAAGCATGGACTGAGGAAATGCGCCGCGGTATAGAAAAATCTTTGGGCATAAAGGCTTATGACATCTACGGACTGACCGAAATAAGCGGCCCCGGCGTTTCGTTTGAGTGCAGCGAACAAAACGGTATGCACATAAACGAAGACCACTTTATAGCCGAAGTTATTGACCCGAAAACGGGTGAAGTTCTGCCCGAAGGCTCTAAAGGCGAGCTTGTCTTTACCTGCATAACCAAAAAGGCTTTCCCTCTGCTCAGATACAGAACAAGGGATATTTGTGTGCTTTCACGCAAAAAATGCTCGTGTGGAAGAACTCATATCAGAATGAGCAAACCTTTAGGCAGAAGCGACGATATGATGGTCGTAAAGGGCGTAAATGTATTCCCGTCACAAATCGAAACAGTACTGCTTAACAACGGTTACGAAGCAAATTACCAGCTTGTTGTCGACAGAAAGAACAATTCCGACACCATCGCCTGCGATGTGGAGTGGCTGCCCGAAAATCCGCCAAAGGATATTGAAGATAAGGTCGCAAGAGAGAGCCTGCTCGTTTCCAAACTCAGGTCTATGCTCGGTATCGCCGTGAAAGTGCGGCTTGTAGAGCCTAAGTCCATACCGAGAAGCGAGGGCAAGGCAGTCAGGATAATAGATAAACGTAACCTTTTTGAAGAAAATACCTTAAAATAAAAATTATGACAATAGATTTTCACACACATATTTTTCCCGATAAAATAGCGCATAAGACCATAGAATTTTTATCGGCGAAAAGCGGTATAAAAAACAAAACGGACGGCACGGTCACGGGGCTTTACGAAAGTATGCAAAAAAGCGGCGTAAAGCTTTCCGTTGTGCTGCCCGTTGCAACAAAACCAAGCCAGTTTGCCTCCATAAACCGTTTTGCCTGCGAGGTAAACGAAAAGTTTGACGGAAAAATAATATCTTTTGGCGGTCTGCACCCCGAAAGTGAAAATTATAAAGAAGAACTTCGTCAAATAAAAAATATGGGGCTTAAAGGCATAAAGCTGCACCCCGATTATCAGGAGATATTTATAGACGATATTGCCTGCAAGCGTGTTATTTACGAGGCATCTGCGCTTGGACTCATTATTGCGGTACACGCTGGCATGGATATAGGCTACCCCGACCCCGTGCATTGTCCACCCCAAAAAATGCGCGCCGTTATAGACGAGATACACCCCGAAAAACTTGTGCTTGCGCATATGGGCGGCTGGAAACAATGGGATGATGTCGAAAGGCTGCTTTGCGGTCAAAACGTATGGCTTGACACTGCGTTCAGCTTTGAATATATGCAAAAAGAACAATTTGAGCATATAGTGCAAAAGCACGGTTTTGACAGGATACTTTTTGCAACAGACAGCCCTTGGAGCGCGCAGGACGACTATGTAAAAAGGGCTGAGGCGCTTTTGCCCGACAAAAAAGTCAGAGATGCCGTATTAGGCGAAAATGCAAAAAAACTTTTGGGTATATAAAAATGGATAACGACAACAGAAAAATAAAAAGCATATCGGACTCTGTGACCGAGTGTATGCACATTGTCAAACACGAGGATATAAACGGCGGTTCACGCCTTTTCGGCGGCAAACTCATGCAATGGATGGACGAAACGGCAGGCATCTGCGCCATGCGTCACAGCGGCAGCCTTATAACCACGGCGGCTGTCGACGATCTTCAGTTCAAAAAAGGCGCAGGCGTCGGCGAACTGATAGTATTGCAGGCTAAAATAACATACGTCGGCAGAACTTCAATGGAAGTACGTGTCGACGTATATTCCGAAGATATAAAAACCGGTATGCGCCATGTGATAAACCGCGCGTATTTTACGGAGGTATGCATAGACGAAAACGGAACTCCCATCGAAGTCGGCTTCACTGTACGCCCCGAAAGCATTACCGAAAAAGCCGAGTGGGATGGCGCGATAAAACGCATACAGATACGTAAAAAAAGGCGTTCGGAAGGGTATTGACGGTAAACCTCACCAAAAATTTTCAGGCTCTTTGTCAAATAGTGTGTTTTTGACAAAGAGCCTTGTTTTACCACAGCCCCACTCTTTTTTCTTTGGGTATATACATACCGTCGCCCTCTTTTATATCAAAAGTTTCAACAAATTTATCACAATTCGCAAGGCACAGGTTTACCCTGACATTAGCCCTTGGATGTTCGTCCATCATATTGGCATATATCATAAAATCCCTTGAAGATATTTCAGCCCATGTTCTTGCATATGTAAGATAAAATTTTTTCATATCGGCATTTTTATATTTTTCAAGCGCTTCCGATGCACAGACAGCCGCGCCCAAATCGGCAATATTTTCGCCAAGCGTGATCCGTCCGTTTGTCTTTATATCGGTAACACATTCTTCACCGTCATAAAAGACGGCTATATCGCTGCATTTCTTTGCAAAATTTTTTCTGTCCTCTTCCGTCCACCAATTTTTGTAAGCACCCTTTTTGTCAAAATTAGCGCCACTCGAATCAAAAGCATGACACATTTCGTGCGCCGTTATCATGCCTATACCTGCCATATTTTCTTCTATATCCGCCTCGGGCGAATAAAACGGCGCCTGCAATATCCCGGCAGGCAGCACTATCTCATTCCTTGTCGGCATATAAAACGCATTTGCCTCATAAGCCGCTGTCTGCCATACAGAACGGTCTACGGGCTTGTTGTAAGCAATACCCTTATACTTTGTATATTCTTTCATTATCTCAAGCACATTGTCAAAAAGGCTGTCTGCGCCTATATCGGCATTTTTGATAAAATCGTTTTTATCCGGCTCATAACCCACCTTCACGGTCATCGCATTCAATTTGCCTATGGCTTTTACCTTTGTGCTTTTGCTCAACCAGTCGCAGCCGTTTATTTTTTCGCGGTAAACATCTTTCAGCTTGCCGACCATTTCCTCCGCATATGCCTTATCCTCGTTTGTAATGTATTTTTCACAGTATATCTCGCTCAGATAATCCGCCATGTGTTCTTTTGTTATTGAAACGGCTCTGTCTTTCGCCGTAAGCGGCGTATACGGCAGCCCCGAAACAGCCGCAGCGTATTTGTCGCCCGCCTCTATACATTCTGGCGAAAGCGTTTTGCCGTATTCTATCAGCAAATTGATTTTAGCCTGGGCTTTTGCTGCGCCAAGCTCTGTCTTCCAGACCATAGCCATATTGTATGTAAGCCCGGGATCTCTGACAAGCACAACATCGTTATCGTCAAGTTCAAGACCGTCGCTTTTTGCAAGCGCTTTAAGATCGATATAATCAAACCATTCGCCAAGCTCAGCCAATGTCATTAAATTATACGTTTTTTCAAGTGTTTGCGCCTCATAGCTTTTAAGGCAATGCGGCGACACCTTCTTACCTGTTTCGTATACGACAGACGCATCTTTTGCGGCAGCTTCACTGCTTTCCCCCGCCATTTCAAGCAACCCGGATATATAATCTATATACACATCCCTGTACTTGTCGTTCTGATACTGTTCGTATTCAAACGGCGGCTGAGTTATCGAAAGCACCGGTAAATATCTGTCGGGATCCATTGCATCGACCGTAATATCAAAATTCATCAGTCCCGAAAGATAAAGCCCCTTGTTACACTTTATCATCGCATCCGAAAGCTTGCCCGGCGTAATGACCCCGTCTATTATATCAAAATAAGGTTTCAGCGGCGAAATATCTCCTCCGTCGCTCTGCATTTTCAGCGCAGACAGATAAAGATTTTTTATTTTCTGCTCTTTTTCGGTCGGTTCGTCCTTTTCGACTGTTTCTTTTATTATCTCCCCTACCCTGCGCGTACAATTATGCGCAGCATCCGAAAAAGCGTTATTGTACATATCGACTTCCGTATCCGCTCCGAAAAAAAACTCCCGATTTGCGCTCATGTAAAAATCGTCTTTTATATCTCCGCCGTAATAGCGCCATATACGTTTAAGATACATATTCAGCTCATCCATGGTAACGCTGTCGTCCAATTCAAGCTCGGAAGATAAGATACCGCGGCTGTTAAGATATTCAAAATGCTTTTGCGCCCATTCGGGCAGCTCGCCAAAGACCGCTTTTTGCGGCAAAGTTATATAATTATTGCCTTTCGGGCTTTCCATAGACGGGAATGCACGGCTCAGCATAACGAGCATCTCCACATCGTCGGCAAGTTTTTCGTCCCTGAAGTCGCCGTCGTTATAGCCGCTTACAATATCCTCTTCACTTATATATGAGGTATAGTCGGGCGCTGTCTGCATCAATATGCGCAATATCTCGCCTTTAGAAAGATCGTCACCGCCAAACACCGTTATTTGCAGGCTAAGCGACAGAATAAAACCGAATAAAACGGCAAATCTACTTTTCATCGGCTGCTCCTTTAATAAACACTGTCTTTTTTTATGACCGCCCTGTTGGATATGACGGTTTCCCCCGTAATATGCTCTACTTTGGACAATATCCAGTCATATTCCGCAAATGTGACCAAATTATTGCAATACGGACACTCAGTCAGCATATGCTTTGCAACAAAAGTTATATTACCGCCGCAGTTCGGGCAGTGTATCGAGATAGGCTCACCCTTGCTGACGCTTATAGCCGGGCTTTTTCTTGTAAAAGTAACGAAATATCTTTCATCTTCACCGCCGTCGTTTATCGACATCATGGCTTTTACGTGTTCGTATCCGTTTTCGACTATATAATTGTGCATAAAACAAACGGCGTAATTTTTTATGCTCTCGGGCAGCTGCGAAATATCGACATTTTCGTCGACTATATTCCCAAGCGCCGCCGTATTTTTTTCTTTGACGAGCTTTCCGAACAGCTCTTTTGCAAGATCCATAAAATTACCCGCCGAAAACGACGGTGTTAATACACATAGTTCTTTTTCTATAAGTTTTGAATTGTTTTGTATATACTTATTATCGGCATATTTCGCGTTATAATTTGCCTCGTCCTCAAGTTCCTCCCTTGTGAGAAGACCTGCAACGCCTATGCTGTTAAGACGCTTGTTCGCTCTTTCTATCTCTTCCATATCGTCTTTATGGCGATTAGAGCCTTTGTTTGTTCCGTTTCCCTTTAAAATAACAGAAATAAACGCCGCTGCAACTACCCCGCACAACAGCAATACTCTCGTGATAGGATCCACTGTTTTTCCCCCTTGGATTTGACAAAAGGGCATGATGCAAGTTTGGTTTGCAGCACGCCCTCATGATAACGAAAAAATTTTTATCAACTGTTCACACGGCCGACATATTCGCCTGTACGTGTATCGATCTTAACGATCTCGCCCTCGCTTATGAAAAGCGGAACATTGACAACAGCGCCTGTTTCAAGCGTAGCAGGCTTTGATGCGCCCGTTGCGGTATCGCCTTTGAAACCGGGTTCTGTCTGTGTAACAACAAGCTCTACCTGTATAGGCGGCTCGATACCGAAAACCTTGCCGTCGTGGCTGAGCATTTTGACCATTTCATTTTCTTTGACAAATTTAAGCGTATCGCCCACATCATCTGCGCTGAGAGCGATCTGCTCATAGCTTGTTGTATCCATGAAATGATAGAGTTCGCCGTCTGTATAAAGGTACTGCATCTCGCTGCGGTCTATCTGCGCCCTGCCCATTTTTTCGGTCGGACGGAAAGTTTTTTCAACGACCGCACCCGTTGTCAGGCTTTTGATCTTTGTGCGCACAAAAGCTGCGCCCTTACCTGGCTTAACGTGCTGAAACTCTACAATAGTGTAAATATCGTTCTCGTATTCAATGGTAATACCGTTTCTGAATTCACCGGCAGAAATCATAAATATCCTCCTTTTAATGGATCGCCCGATCCACTTACATAAAATAACATTATATTATTATTCTAACCTATACGCAATATTATTGCAAGCATTTTTTTTGAAAAATCGGTTGTTTTTTGTAAAATTTTTGTCGGCTGTAATATCACATCAATTTCTTTTCGGCAAATTCAAAAACAATGACAGCCATATCTGCTCGGGTCGGATATTCATGCGGATAAAATCTGCCTTCGCTCAAATCCATAATACCGCTTTGCAGCGCAAACTCCGCGGCTTTTAAGGCATAAGGCGAAATATCCGCCCTGTCGGCTATATCAATACCGCCGACGACGCTTTCTTCGCAAAGTCTGTAAAGTATGACCGCCATATCCTGTTTTTCTATCGGCATATCCGGCATAAAACGGCTGCCGTCGCCGCAGACAACGCCGTCTTTCTGCGCCCAGCCCACGGCGTCAAAATACCAAGCGCCTTCGGCAACGTCCGCAAAATCAGCCTCAAAGCCGCTTTTGCTGCCGTATATACGATAAAGCACGGTTATAAATTCAGCCCGTGTAACAATATCGTCGGGGCAGAACATACCGTCGCCGCGTCCGTTCAATATACCCGCAAAATGCAGACATTCAACGGGATAAAAATACCAGACGCCTTCTTCGGTATCTTTGAAAAACACGGGGCTTTCTTCGGTTTCCTGCGGTTTTTCCGTGCTTTGCTCCGCCGATGTCATCTCGGTGCTTGTTTCGGTCGTTCTTTCCACTCCTCCGCCCGAAAACGTCCGCGAACTTTTGTCGGTCACGGTGTAATCGTCCGAATACACCAATTCGACGCTGTCGCCGTCTTCCAATCGATAATCTCTCATGGACACCTGCGGGAACTCCCCGTTTACTTTATACATCCAACCGCTTTTTTCGCCGTTTGCAAACTCTGCCAATTCCGTGCCGTCGGGCATTGTCACCGAAGAGATGTACCCGTCTTCGACGACAGGTTCAAAACCGTTCTCTTTAAGCGCTTTTGTAATAACGTCCTCTGCGGTAACGCCTTTTTTCAGCGTATACTCCGCCTGCGCCCACTTGTCGTAAGCCTTGTGAGGCTCGTCCCCGTGTACGGTGTCACCCGTTATTTCCACGTTTATATGAATATTTTCGCTTACGCCCGAACCGCCGCCCGAGTGTGAGCTGCTCTCGGTCGTCGTTTCCGTCGCTTCGGCACTTTTTTCAAGCGCGGCAAGACAGCCCGAATCATTTTGATAATACAATATGCCGTTTTCGTCGGCAGTTACGCCGTTTATGCAATATTGCGCATATTCGCCGCTTGGGGCAAATATTTCGGCAACGGTACATTCTCCGCCCACGTCGCTCAGGCACATCAGCCTGCCGGGCTTATCGTTGCATGTAAAATAAACGCATATGCCATTTGTTTTTCTCACCGCCAAAGGCTCGGACTGAACATTCCCCGGCACTGTAAATCTTGCCTTTTCGGAAAGATCCCTGCTGTCAAAAACACAAAAAACGCCGTTGGCATATCCGCCCGTACTTCCGCCGACATATATCCTGCCGCCGGCTATCACGGGCTTGCAGGTCGAATTTTTGCAAAATTCCGTATACCTTGCATTACCGAAACCGTTTTGTGTAAGACCGACCGCATAAAGCCGCCCGTTTTTTGTCGTAAAAAAAACTTCCCCGTCATACACGACGCAGCCCGTGCGTATATCCCCGTCTATATCGGTCTTATCCACAAGACTGCCGCTGTATTTATCGAGCATATAAAGCGTGCCGCCCTCGCTGCCGAATATGAGCTTATTGCCCTCAACGGCAGCGCCCGCTCGGTAAAAACCCGAGCTTGAGGCGCTGTTTTCCTGTGCGTCAAACTGCCAGACAAAGCTGCCGTCACTTGCATTTATGCAATAATAACTGCCCCTGCCGTATCTTTTTGACATAGCGACGGTCGACGCATATATACTGCCGCCGTCATATATCACAGGCGATATTCCCTGTACCGACTCCGAGCCGTCAGGCGCGCCGCTTATCCACAAAGGCGTCAGCCCGTCAGCCGCAAAAGCCTGTATACTGCCGTTTTCAAGCTGGATAAAGAGCTTTCCGTCGGCTAAAGTCATATAATAAGTATGCGCGATACGGCTTTTAAGCCCCGATGTTTTTACAATATCGCCCGTTTCTTTATCTATTTTGTATATTTTGTTCACGGCTGCCGTATAGAGATATTTCCCGTCCGAAACACAAGTCGGATAGCCGCTGTTTATGCCTTTGTCTATTTTGGTCTGCCATTTTACGGCTGCCGTATTTTCGGGCGTATTTGCAAAAAGTATGCCGCTTGGGGAGAGCGTATCATCATATGCAACAATACCGCTGTCGGACACCGCCGTATCATATGCGGCGATACCGCCCGAAGATACCGTGATGTCATACTCCTTTGCCGTTACGGAAAAACCGCCTGCAAATACGCATTCCAACGCAATAAAAGCGCTCAGCAGCGCCGCTGTCTTTTTAAACATAACTTATCCCTCGCAGGGCAAAACGAACGAGCCGTCCAGCACTTTTGCAAATATCAGCGAAGCATCGTTTGCCGTTATTCTTCCGTCCTTGTCAACGTCTATAATATCCTCATTCGGCGCAGGAAAAGTGGATAACAGCGCTTTTTGCAGCACCGCTGATACATCGGACGCATCTATCCGACCGTTCAGATCGAAATCGCCCCATATCACATCGACCGTTCCGCCGAAAACAAGCTCTATCTCAACATCGTCGTTTACGACCTCAAAGCTGCCTGTAAGGCTGCCCGAAGCACTTTCTGCCGTATATGTATATTCCCCCGGGAAAAGCGAATAGCCCCAACCGTAGTCTATTACCTCATTCCCGTCTTTGTCGTAAATTTTCATCGTATAGTTTTCGGTATCCGAATTTACCGTCAGCGAAAAACCGTAGACCTCGCCGTAATTATCGTAATAATGCAGCTCTATCGCATCCCCGTCCGCAACGATATAATCACCTATGCCGACATCGGGGCTAAGACCGTTTACAAAATACATCCAGCCGCTTTTTGCGCCGTTTGTAAACTCGCCAAGAACTTCGCCGCCGGGCGTCGTTACGGCATCTATATACCCCCATTCGCTGTTATGACATTCGTACCCCGCATCGGACAACGCCTGTTTTACCACACTTTCGGCAGTCTTGCCCACGGCTTCGTCCGTCTGTACATCGAGCCATTCCGTATAGGCTGTATGCGCCCCCGGCTCGTGAACGCTGTCGCCCGTTACTTTTACGCTTACCGCCGCAAATACGCTTGTCGTTGTCAAAAATGCGAATACCGCACCCGAAACCGCGCCAAGCAAGGTCTTGTTGAATTTTTTCATAAAAATTCCTCCTTAAAATATTATTTTATATACGGACATACCTCCACCCAAGGCTTGTCCCATAAAAGCAGATATATACCGGCAGGTATTCTGACTTGCGGGTCGTTCTCTGCGGCGCCTTCTCACTTTCCGTCGGCTGCCCGTGTGCGGTAAGCTCCACACGTGCAGCCGCGATACTCGCAATGACATATTGCCGCTTTGTCGCCGCTCACAGCAGGGGTAAGACTGTATCGGACTTTCACCGATTTCCCTTTTGAGCATAGACACCGGAAACTGCTTTTATATCACTGTCGGGCGTTTTCAGCCTGTTGTTCTATGATGCTCATTCCCTTGAAAACAGCATCGTTTATTATATCGACATAGTTGGCGTATTGCGGCAGCTTTGCCAGCAATACATCAAGTTCCTTGCGAAAATCCCCGTCGACCATTATTGTTATGCCCTGAAATGTATCTTCGGAATCACCTTTTTTATACATATTTATTGCATAAGTTATTTTACTTTTCATCTTTATCTCCCTTTCTTGCATATATTATTCCATAAGACCGAATTTTATCTTCGTTCTTTCTATTTTCTCAGCCAACTCGCTGCCTATGAGCATTAAAAATATAAATGTGCCGACGGCGTGTATCATATCAAACGGAAACCCTCTTGCATAGGATAACAGTATCTCGCCCATGCTCGGCTCTGCCCTGTACATTATGACCGACGCAAGGTTCATTATACCCCCGTAGACCGCCAAAACGGCTATAAAGCCGAAAATTGCAAGACTGAACCTGTTTTTTGAGATAAGCCCCGATTTGTAAAAAACGCCCGCTAAAAAGCCTATTATACCAAGGCTGAACATCTGCCACGGCGTCCACGGTCCCTGTCCGAAAATAAAATTTGATACAAAGCCGCTCATCGCGCCGACCATAAAGCCCGATTCCTCACCAAGACAAACGCCTGCGATTATCACTATTGCGCAAACGGGCTTAAATTCCTGAGTCATAAAAAAAGCAGGCAAGCGCGCAAAGCACCGCCGTAAGCATAATTTCGCGAGTGCGCACGAGCCTGTCTTCAAATATCATAAAAAAAGGCACAAAGGTCATCAACATTATGAGCATACTTATAAAATAGTATTTTCTGTCACCCAAAACCGACACGCCAAAACCTATGACAAGCGGTATAAGCGCAAATATCATCAGCGCGCAGACCAACCGACGTTTTTTTTGCCCGTTTTTATCCGTATTTTCGCCGCCGTTGTCGAACTTTTTGTTATCTACAATGTCTTCAATGTTTTTTTTCTCTTTTTTTTGATATTCGGGTTCGGGTTCGCTCAATCCGACAGCCTCGATGACCTCTCCGACGGTAATGCGATTTTTGCAAATATTACGCGATATGCGCGATGCGTCCGTTGTAAAAAACATATTTGTCGAAAAAAACTCGTGTACCTCTCCGCAGCTGACTATCTCGCCATCAAAAAGCATTGCGCAGCAGTGCGCATATTCCGCGCAGAAGTCCATATCATGGGTTATCATAAGCACGGTCATACCTTTTTTTGTCAGGTCCGTAAGCAATTTACCGAATTTTCGTTTAAAAAATACGTCCATGCCCTTTGTCGGCTCGTCAAGCAATAATATTTCGGGTCTTGCAAGCAACAGTTTCGCAAGCGCGGCTTTTTGCAGCTCTCCGCCCGAAACATCGAACGGGTGCCTTTGAAGTATATCCGTTATCTCAAGCATTTTGGCTGTTTCGTCTATATCTTCTTTTCTTTCGGCTGTTTTTAAAAGCTCGGCATATATAGTTTTTTGTGCAAAAAGATATGTCGGCTCCTGCGGCAGCAGCATAAGCCTGCTGTTTGTTTTTATCTTGCCTCTGTACGGTCTGAGCATACCCGCAAATATTTTTAAAAGCGTAGTCTTGCCGCAGCCGTTTTTG